>NZ_JBHXTL010000056.1:0-57397 GCF_042677365.1 Kitasatospora sp. NPDC127116 | reverse complement strand
CTACTGACTCCGCCTCCTTTTCCGGCGCCTTGGTCCACAGCCCGCCCGCCGGGGGGGTGGGGGGGGCGCCGGGGGGGGCCGCCCCGCCGTCGCCCACCATGCTGGGCGGGACCGGCTGCGCCCGGCTTCGGGGCCGGTTGGGATCCGGTATGTCCGCAGGTCGGCGCGGCCGCACCGGGCCGCGCGGGCCGCACCGGGCCCTCCCCGCAGGCCCCCGCACCCCGCCCCGCCTGCGGCCATACCGCTCGCCAGGCGTTCCCGAACCGGGCCCGAAGCCGCGCCCGCGACCCTGGCCGGGAACGCCCGTGCACACCCGCTCCGCCGCGCACGCCCCCGCACAGCGAAGGACGACCGAAGGACGGCCACCATGCCCTGCCCACTCTGCGCCCAGCCCGTCGGCACCAACGACCAGTTCTGCCCCTCCTGCGGCGCCGCCCGGGGCGCCGCCCTCGACCTGGCCGCCGAGGAGCGCAAGCTGGTCACGGTGGTCTTCTGCGACCTGGTCGACTCCACCGCCCTGTCCGGCGCGCTCGATCCGGAGACCCTGCGCGAGGTGATCCTGCGCTACTTCGAGCGGATGCACCGCCGGATCGAGGCGCACGGCGGCACCCTGGAGAAGTTCATCGGGGACGCCGTGATGGCCGTCTTCGGCGTCCCGGTGATCCGCGAGGACGACGCCCACCGGGCGCTGGCCGCCGCCCTCGCCATGCTGGAGGACCTGGAGGACCTCAACACCGAGCTGGACGCCACCCTCGGGGTCCGCCTGGACGTCCGGATCGGTGTCAACACCGGCCAGGTGGTGGCGGGTTCGGACGCCTCGGCGCGCCAGGCGCTGATCTCCGGCGAGACCGTGAACATCGCCGCCCGGCTGCAGACCCGGGCCGCCCCCGGCCAGGTGCTGATCGGCCCGCAGACGCTGCGCGCGGCCGGTCCGGCCGCCCAGGTGGACGAGGTCGGCCCGCTGCACCTCAAGGGCAAGGCCGAGCCGGTCACCGCCTACCGCCTGGTCGCCCTGGACGAGGACGACCCGGAGCTGCTGCGCCGCTTCGACGTCCCGCTGGTCGGCCGGGATCGCGAACTGGCTCAGCTGGACGCCGCGTTGGCGCGGGTGGCGGGCGGCTCGGGGGCCGAGCTGCTGCTGGTCGCCGGCGAGGCCGGAATCGGCAAGACCCGGCTGGTGCGCGAGTGGCGCGAGCGGGTCGGCCGGCGCACCGCGCGCTGCGGCACCGCCCGCTGCCGCAGCTTCGGCGAGCAGGGCACGCTGGCGCCGATCGCCGAGGCGGTCCGGACCCTGCTGGACGAGCCCGGGGGCGCCGCTCCGGCGGAGGCGCTGGCCCGGCTGGACGAGGCGACGGCGCCGGGCCTCGACACCCGCCGCTCGCTGGAGCTGCTGGCCGCGATCCTGCGGGGCCGCACCGTCGAGCGCCCGGCCGTCCTGGTCCTGGACGACTGCCAGTGGGCCGGCCCGGCGCTGGTGGACGCCGCCGGGTGGCTGACGGCCGAGCTCGGCGCGGCCCCCGTGCTGCTGCTCTGCCTGACCCGCCCCGAGCTCCCGGCCGCCCGCCCGGAGCTGCCGGCACTGCCGGTCGGCGGCCTGTCCTGGGACGAATCCGCCCTGCTGGCCGCCCAGTTGACCGAACTGAGCGCCCACCAGGACGCGGTTCCCACCCGGCTGCTGGAGCGCGCCGAGGGCAACCCGCTGCACCTGGAGGAGCTGCTGGCCGCCCTCACCGAGACCGAGGGCCCCGTCCCGACCGACGAACTGCCGCCCACCGGGCGGGCCCTGCTCAGCGCCCGGATCGACGGGCTGGAGCGCGACGAGCGCGCCACCCTCGACCTCGCCGCCGTCCTCGGCCGCGCCTTCACCGCCACCGAACTCGCCGAACTCGCCCACGGCGGCAGCGACCAGGACGCGTTCGCCGACCCGGAGGACGACGTCTTCACCGGCCCGATCGACGGGCTGCCGGCCGGCCCGTCCGCCGGGGGCGACGACACCCCGCCGCGGCTGCACGCCGCGCTGGCCCGGCTGGCCGAGCTGCGGCTGGTCGAACCGGCCGGCACCGGCTACCGGTTCAGCAGCGGCCTGGTCCAGGAGTCCGTCTACCAGTCGATGTCCAAGCGGGCCCGCGCCGAGCGCCACGAGCGCGCCGCCGACCTGCCGGCCGTCCGCTCCACCGGGGACGCCGCCGTCGGCGGCCACCTGGAACGCGCCCACCGCTACCGGCTCGAACTCGGCCTGCTGGACACCCGCACCGACGTGCTGCGCACCCGCGCGGCCGCCGCCCTCGGCGCCGCCGGGGCCGGCGCGCTGGCCCGCGCCGACCTGCCCGCCGCCACCGACCTGCTGGAGCGCGCCGTCCGGCTGCACTACCCGGGCGAGCGCGCCGCGGGCCCCGCGCTGCGCCGCCTCGGCGAGGCCCGGCTGGCGCTCGGCCGCGCCGAGGAGGCGCTGCCCGTCCTCGCCCAGGTGCGGGACGCGGCCGCCGACCCGCTGGACGCCGCGCACGCCCGGCTCGCGCTGGCCGCCCGCGGCCTGCCGCCCGGCCCGGACCAGCCCGCCGCGACCGCCCGCGCCGTCCTGCCGCTGTTCACCGACACCGGGGACGACCTCGGCCGGGCCCGGGCCGGGCTGCGGCTCGCCGAGGAGCAGTTGCTGGCCGGCCGGCACACCGAGGCCGAGCGGCTGCTGGACCAGGCCCTCGACCGGGTCTGCCGCACCGACGCCGAGCTGGACCGGGCCGCCGTGCTGGCCGCACTGGCCGCCTCCCTGCTGGCCGGCCCCGAGCCCGTCCCCAACGCGACCTTCCGGCTGCGCGCCCTGCTCGGCGAGCACGGCACCGGCCGGCGGACCGTGCGGGTCGCGCTGAACGGCCCGCTGGCCGTCCTGCTGGCCCTGCGCGAGCGCCCCGAGGAGGCCGAGCTGCTGCTCGCCGAGGCCAACAGCCTGGCCGGGGAGCTGTCGCTGGCCGAGGCGATGGTGGCGCTGCCCGCGCTGACCGCCCAGGCGGCGGCCGCCCTCGGCCAGAGCGGCCAGGCGCTGGACCTGCTCGCCGACGCCGCCGAGATCGCCCGCCACCAGGGCAGCCCCGCCCCGCTGCCGCGCCTCGCCCTGACCAGCGCACGGGTCCTGCTGGACACCGACCGCCCGGCCCAGGCCGCCCGGCACCTGGACGACGCGGACGCCCTCGCCGCGCTGCCGCCGGTGCTCGCGATCGAACTGGACGCGCTGCGCGGCCGGCTCGCCGCCGCCCGGGGCGAGGCCGCGCCGGCCCTGGACCTGACCGCCGCCGCCCTGGCCGCCGCGGAGGCCACCGAGTCGCTGCTGCTGCAGGCGCTGACCGCGCTCGACCGGGCGCACGCCCTGCTGCTGCTCGACCGCCCCGCCGAGGCCGCGGTGGCCGCCGCCACCGCCCGGGACCGGTTCGCCGCCAAGGGCCACCTGCCGGGCGTGCGGCGGGCCGAGCGGCTCGGGGGCACCCGGTGAGCGGCCCGGCCGGCCTCACCTGGAGCCTGCGCGACCGCACCCCCGCCGACCTGCCGGTGCTCGCCGACGCCGTCGCCCCCGACGGCGAGGAGAGCGGCGGGGGCGGGGGCGGGGGGACCGGCAAGGGCGTACGGGTCTGCGTCGTCGACTCCGGGATCGAGCCCGACCACCCGCTGGTCGGGCCGGTGCAGGGCTCCTGGGCGGTGGCCAGGGACCCGGCCACCAGGGAGCTGGTCGTCCGCCCGGACTCCGCCGGCGACACCTGCGGGCACGGCACCGCCTGCGCCGGCATCATCCGCCGCACCGCCCCGGACTGCGAGCTCTACAGCGTGCGGGTCCTCGGCGAGCGCTTCACCGGCACCGGCGACATGCTGATCGCCGGGCTGCGCTGGGCCGTCGGGCAGCGCTTCGACGTGATCAACCTCAGCCTCTCCACCACCCGGACCCGCTTCCTGGACGAGCTGCACGCGATCGCCGACGACGCCTTCTTCGCCCGTACCGCGATCGTCGCCTCCGCCCACAACACCCCGGTGGAGAGCTACCCGTGGCGGTTCTCCTCGGTCATCTCGGTGGGCAGCCACCAGGAGGACGACCCGCGGCTGCACCTGTACAACCCGGCCCCGCCGGTGGAGTTCTTCGCGCCCGGCCAGAACGTCCGGGTGCCCTGGCTCGGCGGCGCCACGATCCGCACCACCGGCAACAGCTTCGCGACCCCGTACGTGGCCGGGCTCTGCGCCCGCATCCTGTCCCGGCGGCCGAGGCTGACCACCTTCCAGCTGAAGAGCGCGCTCTACCTCACCGCGGCCAACGTCCAGGTCCCTTCCACCCCCACCCCGGAGGCGCCCGATGACCCTCAGCACTGACCCCGCCGTCGACCCGCTGGCCCGCGAGCTGCTCCAGTCCGTGGTGGACGTCGCCCGGGCGATCTTCGGCGCCCAGGCGGGCTCGGTGTGCCTGCTCGACGAGGCGGCCGGGGAGCTGGTCTTCCAGGCCGTCTCCGGGCGCGGCGAGGAGTCGCTGGTGGGCCGCCGCTTCCCGGCCGGCCGGGGGATCGCCGGCTGGGTGGCCGCCTCGGGCGAGCCGATGGTGGTGGACGACCTGGGCGCCGACCGCACCTTCGACCGGGACTTCGCCGAGTCCACCGCGTACGTCCCGACCGCCCTGATGGCCGCGCCGCTCACCCACGGCAGCCGGGTGCTCGGCGTCCTGGAGGTGCTGGACCCGGCCCCGCAGGCCCGCGCCAGCCTGCCCGAGCTGGACCTGCTGGCGATGTTCGCCCGCCAGGCCGCCGCCGCCCTGCGGGTGATCGCCGAGCGCTCCCCCGCCCCGGCGCCGGCCCCCGACCGCGCCGCCGCCCTCGGCCTGCTCGCCGACCTGGAGGAGCTGTTGCGCCGTCAGCCCTGAGCGCCCCGGGCACCCAGGGCGTCCCGGGCGTCCCGGGCCGGGGTCAGCCGGGCGATCTGCCCGCGCTCCAGCGCCGCGTACACCGTGCCGTCCGGGGCGACGGCGATGCCGTGCGGCTCGGCGCCCGCGCCCGGGACGGGGTGGCCGTCGAGCCGCCCGTCGGGGGTGAGCACCCCGATCCGGCCGGCGCCCCACTCGGTGAACCAGAGCGCCCCGTCCGGTCCGGCCGCGACGGCGTGCGGCCTGGCCGAGCGGTCGGCCAGCGGATGCTCGGTCACCTTCCCGTCCACGGTGATCCGCCCGACCAGCCCGCCGCCGATCCCGACGTACCAGAGCGCGCCGTCCGCCCCGGCGGTGATCCCGACCGGCGCGGTGCCCTCGGTGGGCAGCCGGTGGACGGTCACCGCGCCGTCGGTGCCGACCCTCGCCACCGCGTCCGCCTGGTTGAGCGTGCACCACAGTGCCCCGTCCGGCCCGGCCGTGATCAGCGACGGGAAGGCACCGTCGACCGGCAGCGGGTACTGCGTCACCTCGCCGTCCACGGTGATCCGCCCGACCCGGTCGGCGTTCAGCTCGGTGAACCAGAGCGCCCCGTCCGGCCCCGCGGCGATCCCGTACGGGCCGGGGTCCTCGCCCGGCAGCTCGAACGAGCGGGCCCGCCCGCGGACGTCGATCCGCCCGATCCGGTGGTCCCGCATCCGGCTGAACCAGAGCGCCCCGTCCGGGCCCGCCGTGATCACCGCGGGCCCGCACCCGGGCGCCCCGAGGCCGTAGCGCCGCACCGTCCCGTCCGGGGCGAGCCGCCCGATCTCCCCGCTGTGCACCAGCGTGAACCAGACGCCCCCGTCGGGCCCCACGGCGACCCCGTACGGCCCGGCTCCCGCCTCGGCCACCTCGAACAGTTCCATGCGACCCCTCCCGAAGCACTATTGCGACTCATGTCGCATTAGCAATGCTCACATGATCCCCCGGCCGACGGCAACCCGCTTTCCGCTCCGCCCGGCCGGCTGCTCAGCGGTCCGGCGCCGCCGACCGGTCCGGATCCCCGCGCAGCACCGAGACGACGCCCATTCCGGCCGCGCAGACCGGGACGGCGAGCAGGGCGCCGATGATGCCGGCGATGCCGGCGCCGGCCACCACGGCGACCATGATGGTCGCCGGGTGCAGCTCCACCGTGCGGCTCTGGATCACCGGCTGGAGGATGTTCCCCTCGATCATCTGCACCGTGAGCACCACGCCGAGCGCCCACAGCGCCGTACCGATGCCGCCGTCGGCGAGGGCGACCAGGACCGCCGCCGTGCCGGACAGGAAGGCCCCGACGAAGGGGATGTAGGCGCCCATGAAGACCAGCGCGCCCAGCCCCGGCGCGCCCGGCACACCGAGGGCGAGCAGGCCGATGGTGATGAAGCTCGCGTCGATCAGGGCGATCAGGGTGGTGCCGCGCATGAACCCGGCCATCGCGTCGAAGGCCCGCCCGGCGCAGGCGATCACGGTGGTGGCGCTGCGCTCGGGCAGGTAGGAGCGGATGACGTCGCCGGTGCGGTGGCCGTCCCGCAGGAAGAAGAACACCAGGGCGAGCGCCAGCACCCCGCCGGTGATCAGCTGGGTGAGCAGGCCGAGCCCGGAGAGCACGCCGTTGGTGAGGGTGGACACCAGCGAATTGGTCTCGCCCTTGGCGTTGCTCAGCGCGTGCTGGATCTTCGACCCGAAGGGGCCGAGCCAGCCGGCCAGCCGCCGCCCGGCCTCCGGGAGCGAGGCGGCGATCTGCGGGGCGCTGTGCACCAGGGAGTTGACCAGCAGGGCGATCACCCCGCCGACCGCCGTGACCAGCACCGTGCAGGTCAGCCCGGCGGCCAGGCCCCGCCCGACGCCCCGGCGCACCAGCCAGGGCACCACCGGGTAGAGCAGCGAGGTCCCGAGCAGGGCCAGCAGGAACGGCACGGTCGCGGCCCGCAGTTCGACCAGCGCGAAGACCACCAGCGAGGCGACGGCGATCAGCAGGATCACCGCCAGCGACCAGGCCGCCGCCTGCCGCAGCGCCGGGGGCAGCATCAGGTACGGCCTGCGGTGGTCCGGCCGCCGCTCCTCGCCGGGCGCGCGCTCCACGGACACGGTCGCCTCCGCCGGGGTCTCGACGATTCCGGACCGCCCCAGCTCAGCAGAGGTTCCGACGGCCCGCGCGGCGGATCGGCCGGGAGCACCCGAACGAGCTACCCGGGGGCCTCGAACCGCACCGCGCTGTCCTCGCCCGCCCCCGCGAAGACCAGTACCCGCTGCGCCTCGGCCTCGGCGGCCCGCCGGTCGGCCGGACGCAGCGGGGCGAACGGGGCGACGGTCACCTCCCGGTCGCCGGTCAGCCGCCAGGTCCCGGCGACCAGCCCGTCCACCAGGAGGGTTCCGTGCACGATGCCGTTGCGGGTCATCACCCGGCCCCGGTGCTCCTCGGACAGCACCCGGGTGCGGTCCGCGTGCGAGAGCAGCAGGTTGTCGAACGGGGCGACCAGCCGGACCGGCGCGGGGGTGTCCTCGTCGGGGCGGGGCGCCTCGGGCAGGTCGTACAGCTGCCGGCCCTGTTCGTCCCGGAAGGCCCGCAGGCTCGGTGCGAGCCGCCGCAGCACCGGGGCGAGGCCGGCCAGGCCGCACCACTGGCGCAGGTCGGCCGCGGAGGCGGGGCCGAACGCGGCGAGGTAGCGCAGCACCAGGCCGTCCGGGCCGGGTGACGGGTCGAGCGGGCGGCCGAGCCAGGCCTCGGCGGTGGTGTGGGCGGCCGGTCCGCCGCGCCCCCACAGCCCGCGCGGCGGGACCTGCACCAGCGGCAGCCGGCAGCGGGCGGCCTGGGCGAGGGCGGCCGGGTCGCGCTCCGGGCGGCTCGCGGCGAGCAGCGCGCCGAGCTGCTGGAAGGTGCGCGGCCGCTCCTCGACCAGGGTGCGGGCCTCGGCGGCGAGCGCGTCCAGGTCCAGGCCGGTCAGCCGCTTCCCGAAGGTGGTGCGCATCGCCTGGTCCAGCATCGGCTGGAGGAGCGGGCGCAGCGTCAGGCAGTCCTCGGCGGTGACGAGGTGGATGGTGCCGCGCTGGAGGGCGGTGCGGACCACCGCCCGCTGCTCGATCAGGGTGCTCAGCCGCTCGGGCGTGAAGCCGTCGAGCCGGGCCAGCAGTCCGAGGTAGGGCGGCTGGGGTGCGGCCTGGGCCTGGAGGCCGCCGAGGTGGTGGATCAGTGCGGCGGGCTGCTGGTCGGTGCGGGCGAGCAGGTGCTGACGGGCCAGCAGGGCCCGGCCGAGCGCCCGTCGGCTCAGGACCGGTGCGGTCACCGGCGGCCGTCCAGCACGGAGCGCAGGACGCCGATCCGGTTGGAGGTGATGGAGGCGACGCCGCTCTCGCGCAGCCGGCGCATGGTGCGGCGCAGGTCGGCGGTCCAGGTGGAGACGGCGAGCCCCTGCTCCGCCGCGGCGGCGGTGAACGCGGGGGTGACCAGGCCGAACGGCGGGTTGAGGTAGCGCGGGCGCAGGTCGTCCAGCAGGGCGCGCACGGGCATCCCGGGCTGCTTCCAGGTGAGGGCGATCTCGGCGTCCGGGCTCAGTTCGCGCACCGCGAGCATGGCGGTGGTGGGGCCGCAGAAGGCGACCGCGCGTTCGGCGCCGAGCCCGGTGACCACCGACCAGGTCGCCGCGGCCGGTCCGGCGTCGTCCAGGTCGATCAGCAGCCTGCGGCCGTCGACGGCGGCGACCGCCTTGATCGCCTCGGCGAGGGTGGGGACGGTCAGCGGGCCCTGTCGCAGCTCCTCCAGCTGGTCGGCGGTGACCCGGTCGATCGACCGCGGGTCGCGCCAGAGCCGCTCCAGGGTTTCGTCGTGCAGCAGCACGGGCACCCGGTCGCGGGTGAGCCGGACGTCCACCTCGACGGCGTCGGCCCCGGCGGCGAGCGCGGACTCGACGGAGGGCAGGGTGTTCTCGCGGTGGCGGTAGGGGTCGCCGCGGTGGGCGACGGCGAGCGGTTTGGCCATGGCGTTCAACGGATCCTTCCGGCGAGCCAGGGGGTGAGGTCGTGGACGCCGATGGCCTCGCGGTGGCTCGGCTCCCCCGGGACGGTGACGATCAGCGTGGTGGACGGCGGGAAGGTGCGCGCCTTGACGTGCACCAGGTCGGACCAGAGGGCGTTCAGGAAGCCGGGGACGCGGTCGCGGTCGACGTCGAAGGCGATGCCCTCGACGGTCACGGTGACCTCGTCGTGGGTGAACAGCCGGACGGTGACGGCGGGCCGGCCGTCGAACTCCAGCAGCGCCTCGTGCGGGAGGGCGTCCGGTTCCCCGTCGGGACCGCCCGGGCCGACCAGCCCGGCGAAGGTCCGGTCGCGGCCGATGTCGTGCTGGGCGCGGACGGTGCGGCCGTGCCGGGCGGCCACGGCCTCGATCGCGAGCACGGCGCTCTGGGTGGTCGGCAGGTGCGGGGGTGGCATCCGGGCCTCTCCTTCGGTTCCGGGGCTCGTGGGGCTCGTGGGCCGGGGCGGCCCGTGCTCGGGCGACGGGCCCCGACTAGCGTCGTTCGACCATCACATTGGTGGACTTGATGACCGCCGTGGCGGGTGCGCCGGGGACCAGGTTCAGCTCCTCCGCCGACTCCCGGCTGATCAGGGACACCACCCGGAACGGCCCGGCCTGGATCTCCACCTGCGCGGCCACGTCGCCGAGCACCACGTGGGTGACGATCCCCGGGAAGCGGTTGCGCGCCGAGGACGGCCGGCCCTCCGCCTCGGAGTTCTCCGGCCGGGCCAGCTCCCGGGCGAAGGCGGCGAGCTCGGCACCCGGGATGATCCGGTGCCCGTGCTCGTCCCGCGCGGCGGCGACCCGCCCGGCGTCCACCCAGCGCCGCATGGTGTCGGCGCTGACGCCGAGCAGCGCCGCGGCCTCGCCGATGCGGTACGGGTTGGCCGGCACCTCGGGCTGGCCCATGAGCGTCTCCTGACGGTGGTTCTGATTCCCGGGGCGAGTGCCCCTGCGCCATCCTGCCGTACGGACGGCGCGGGTGATCACGCGAGGGCGGTCACGGCTCGCCGAAGAGGTCGCGCCGCACCGCGTCCCCGGCGGTGAGCACCGCCCCGGCGAGCACCGCGCCGCCGCCCGCCGTGCCGGCCCGAACCTCGGTGCTCAGCGGGGAGAGCCGGGCCAGCCGCCGCTCGACCCGTCCGGCCAGCTCCGGGCCGCCGGCCCGGCCGACCTCGCCGCCGAGCACCACGCAGCCGGGGTCCAGCACCACGCAGACGCTCGCCGCACCGATCGCGATCCGCTCGGCCAGCTCGTCCAGGAAGACCTCGCCCGCCGAGCCGGCCGCCAGGGCGGCCCGTACGGCGGCCTCGGCGGCGGGGGCGTCCCCGGCCGGGCCGGCGGGCAGCCCGTGGGCGCGGGCCAGCGCGCAGATCGCGGCGCTGCCGACCAGGCTGTGGAAGCCGCCCTCGCAGCTGTCGGCGCTGGGCAGGGCGACGGTGCCGGGAACGGGCAGGAAGCAGATCTCGCCGGTGCCGCCGGAGAAGCCCCGGCGCAGCCGCCCGTCCAGGATCACGGCGGCGCCGACGCTGTGGCCGAGCCACAGCAGCACGAAGGTGTCGCGGTCGCGCGCGGCACCGACCCGGTACTCGGCCCGCCCGGCCAGGTTGACCTCGTTCTCCAGGATCACCTCGGTGCCGGGCAGCTCGCGCAGCGCGGCGAGGAGTTCGGCGTGCCAGGCGGGGAGCTTGCCGGTGCTCTGCAGCCGGCCGGTGGCCTGGTCGACCAGTCCGGGGGCGCCGACCGCGACGGTGTGCAGCCGTTCGACGCCGACGCCGCGCGCGGTGTCCAGCAGGGCGGCGACGATGGTCCCGGCGGTGTCCGGCCCGCCGTCGCCCTCGACCGGGACCTCGGCGGTGGCCAGGCCGCGGCCAGCCAGGTCGGCGACGACCAGGCTGACGCCGCCGGAGCGGACGTCGAAGGCGGCGAGGTGGGCCCGGGAGGCGACCAGCGCGTAGAGCCGGGCGTTGGGGCCGCGCCGCTGTTCGCCGCGCTCGCCGACGACGGCCACCAGTCCGGTGCGCTGGAGGCGTTCGAGCAGGTCGGCGACGGTCGGCCGGGAGAGGCCGGTGAGGTCGCGCAGCTCGGTCGCGGTCAGGGGGCCCTGTTCGAGCAGGAGGTTGAGCGCCAACCGGTCGTTGATCGCCCGGGCGGTACTCGGCGTGGCCGTACGCGCGGTGGTCATGGCAGCTCATCCTTCCAGAGCATTTCTATCAGGGTCCCTTCCTGATAATTTAGCGACCGTCACAGGGCACTGTCGCGCCCCTCACCGCGCGACCGGGAGGGAAGAACCCATGAGCGGAACCACCGCACCACCACCGCCGGAGCCGTTGGCCGCGCCCCGCCGGGCCCGGAGGAGCATCGCCCTGACCTTCCTGGTGCACGGGGCCGTCACCGGCAGCTTCGTCACCCGCATCCCCTGGATCCAGCACCACCTCGACCTCTCGACCGGCCAGCTCGGCCTGGCCCTGGTCATGCCCGCCGTCGGCTCCTCCCTCGCCATGCCGCTGGCCGGCCGCTTCGTGCACCGCTACGGCGGCCGGGCCGCGGTGCGCGGGCTGATCTCGCTCTGGTGCCTGTCCCTCGCCCTGCCCGCACTCGCCCCCTCGCTGCCGGTGCTGTGCGCGGCCCTGCTGGTGTACGGCGCCACCTCCGGGATGGCCGACGTCGCGATGAACGCCCAGGGCGTGGAGATCGAGGAGCGGCTCGGCCGCTCGATCATGTCCGGGCTGCACGGGATGTGGAGCGCGGGCGGGCTGCTGGCCTCCCCCTTCGGCATCCTCGCCGCCCACCTGGACCTCGACGCCCGGATCCAGCTCGCCGTCACCGCGCTGGTCCTGCTCGCGCTCGCCCAGCCCGTCTGCCGCGGCCTGCCCGACCTCCGGGCGCACGAGGGCGCGGAGGAGCCGCCGCGGTTCGCGCTGCCGCCGCGCAGCTCGCTGGTGATCGGACTGGTCGGCTTCTGCGCGGTCTTCGCCGAGGGCGCCTCGATGGACTGGAGCGGCGTCTACCTGCGGGACGTCACCGGCGCCTCGGCCACCGTCGCCGCCGCCTCGTACACCGCCTTCTCGCTCACCATGGCGGTCAGCCGGCTCGCCGGGGACGCGGCGATCCGCCGCCTCGGCGCCGTCCGCACCACCCGCATCGGCGGCGCCGTCGCCACCGTCGGCGGCCTGCTGGTGGTCGCCGCGGACAGCCCGGCACTGGCCATCCCCGGCTTCGCCCTCATCGGCATCGGCATCGCGGTGATCGTCCCGCTCGCCTTCGCCGCGGCCGGCCGGATCGGCACCAACCCCAGCCAGGCCATCGCGGGCGTCGCCACCGTCACCTACACCTCCGGCCTGATCGCCCCCGCGGTCATCGGCGCCCTCGCCCAGGCCACCTCGCTGACCGTCTCCTTCGGCCTGGTCACCGCGCTCGCCTGCGCCCTGCTGCTGAGCGCCGGGGCGCTGCGGCTGGCCGAACGGAATTCCGGCGGTGAGAACGTGACCGCAATGTCACCGGAAAAGCCTTCCGGAAAAGATCTCTCCGCGATATGATGATGAATTCCTGAGGGAATTTCCCGCTAAGGTCTCGAACCGCCGGGCGCACACCGCGCCCGGCGGTTTTCGTGCTCCGCGAGAGGAATTCCCCCGTGTGCTACGACCCGGACGCCGCCCCGCCCGTCCTCGGCCCCGCCCCGTGGCCCCTGGCCGAGGCCGCCCCACTCACCCTGACCTCGGCCGACGGCACCCGGTTCGGTGCCTTCCTGGCCCGGCCGGAGACCGCCACCGGGCCCGGAGTGCTCGTCCTGCCGGACAACAGGGGCCTCTCCCCGTTCTACCGCCGGACCGCCGCCCGGCTCGCCGAACACGGCCACCCGGCCCTCGTCCTCGACTATTACGGCCGCACCGCCGGAGCCGCCCCGGAAAAGCGCCCGGCGGAATTCGGCGAAATGCCGAACCTGCTCCCCCACCTGCTCGCGCTCACCCCCGCAGGACTGGACGCCGACATCACCGCCGCACTGGAACGGCTGCGCGCCGCCGGGCCCGCCGAGGTGGTCGCGCTCGGCTTCTGCTTCGGCGGCCGACAGGCCTTCCGCACCGCCGCCCCGCGCTTCGGCCTGGCCGGCGCGGTCGGCTACTACGGCTACCCGGACACCCTCAACGGCGCCCCCGGGCCCACCCAACTGGCCGGGGGGCTGACCGCCCCGGTGCTCGCCTTCTGGGGCGGCGCCGACGAGCACATCCCGGCCGCCGCCGTCGAGGCCTTCGACGCGGCGCTCACCGCGGCCGGCTGCCCCCACGAGTTCGTCAGCTATCCGGGGGCACCCCACAACTTCTTCGAGCTCGCCGCCGTCGAACACGCCGACGCGGCCCGCGACTCGTGGCAGCGCCTGCTGGGGTTCCTCTCCCGACCGAGCTGAGGTCCGTCCCGCGGGTCGGCCCGGGGCGCCGGCGGGGCCCGGGCACCGGTTAGGCTCGGGCGGTGTTCGAGCCCGATGCCGTTCCCGTGCCGCCCGCCGTGCCGCAGGCGCCCGCCGTCGCACCGCGTTCCCCGTGGTGGCGGTTCGCGCTGCTGGTGGTGGTGCTCGCGGCGACGGCCGGGTCGCTGCTGCTGTGGAGCCCGACGGAGCTGCTGTCCGGCGGGCTGGCGGACCGGATGCCGGGGTACTGGTTCGGCCCGCTGTTCGCCCTGGTCTACGCGGTGGGGACGCTCGCCTTCGTACCCCGGCCGGCGCTGAACGCGGTGGCCGGTCTGCTGCTCGGCATCCAGCAGGGCGTGCTGCTGGCCGTGCTCGGCACCACCGTGGGCGCGGCCCTGGCCTTCGGGCTCGGCCGGGGCCTCGGCCGGGAGGCGCTGCGCCCGTACCTGCGCGGGAAGGTGCTCGGGGCGCTGGACCGGCGGTTCACCGAGCAGGGCTTCCGCAGCGTGCTGGTGCTGCGGCTGCTGCCCGGGATGCCGTTCCAGGCGGCCAACTACGGCGCCGCGTTCTCCGGGGTCCGCTTCCTGCCCTTCGTGCTGGCCACCGCGATCGGCGTGGTGCCGACCACCGCGGTGTACGTCACGGCGGCGGCCAGCGCGGGCCGGCCGGGCTCGGCGGCCTTCCTGCTGTCGGCGGGGGTGATCGCCCTGCTGGTGCTGGGCAGCGTGGTGGGCCTCTGGCGGACGGTCCGGACCCGCCACCGGGCGACGGCCGGCTGAGCCGCTCCACGGGGCCGGCAGCAGAGCCGGGAGCAAAATCGCTCGCGCCCGCGCGCGACCGGACGCCAGGATGGCGCGCATGACCGAACCGAACCCGCGGGTGGACCCGCCGATGACGGCCGACGAGGCCGCCACCCTGACCGCCTTCCTCGACTACCACCGCCGCACCCTCGCCCTCAAGTGCGAGGGTCTGACCGACGACCAGCTGCGGCTGCGCTCCGTCCCGCCGTCGAGCCTCTCGCTGCTGGGCCTGGTCCGGCACATGGCCGAGGTGGAGCTGTACTGGTTCCAGTCCGTCCTGCTCGGCCGGGAGATCACCGGGCACTTCTGGACCGAGGAGCACGAGGACGCCGACTTCGACGACGTCGACACCGCCGACGTCGCGGCCGACTTCGCCACCTGGCGCGCCGAGGTCGAGGCCGCCCGCCTCGCCGTCGCCGGCCTGCCGCTGGACACCGTCGGCAAGAACCCGCGCCGGGGACAGCCGGTGACGCTGCGCTGGATCCTCACCCACATGATCGAGGAGTACGCGCGACACAACGGCCACGCGGATCTTCTGCGCGAATTGATCGACGGCGCGACCGGCGAGTGACGCGACGGGTGAAATCGTTTCCTCATTGTTGACAGAAGGTCAATTAAGCCGTGACCGCGACCGATAAGGTCAACGCGCGCAACCGTACGGTGCCGCGCCGCGTCACTGGAAGTGCCCGGGTTCGCCCGGGTTTCCGGCGCGGCACGACTCGTACGGGGGTTGCGAGCGGGCACGGGACCGGTGAACAGTGCGATACTCGGACAGTTCCGACGAGTGGATGACGTGTCAAGAACGGCACGCGACCCCGGGGGACCAGGACGGGACGAGGCAGGGAGGCGCGGCATGGGAGCACTTCGCGACGAGCACCACAACGGGTGGCTGATGCCCTCGGGGAACTACCCGGCCGCGGTGTACGACGACGAGTGGGTGGATCAGGAGACGGTTCCGGCCGCCCCCGCGCCCACGAAGATCGTCTCCCTGCGGCCGACGGGCTTCGAGGCGGCCCGGACGGTCGGTGAGCACATCCGGGCGAGCATCCCGGTGGTCATGGACCTCACCGAGATGAACGAGGCCGAGGCCAAGCGCATGGTCGACTTCGCCTCCGGGCTGATCTTCGGCACCAGGGGCGGCATCGAGCGGATCGCCCGGAGGGTCTTCCTGCTCACCCCGGCCGACGTCGAGGTCATGGTGATCGACCGCCCGATGGACGAGACCGGCTTCTACAACCAGAGCTGAGCCGCCGCCCGGCGACGGCTGAAGCTCCGGCCGACAGCGGCGGCACCCCGGACCGGGGACGGTACACCCACCGTCCCCGGTTTTTTGCTGCCCGCCCACCGAGACCCGACGCCTCACCTGAGAGCCCGAACAAAAGAATGAGACATCCGCGTCTCATGTGAACTAGACTCGATGCATGGCCACCGATCGCGACACTGTCCTGGAAGCCGCCGTCGGCGTCCTCTCCCGCCGCCCGACCGCCCACCTGGACGAGATCGCGCGCGCCGCCGGCATCAGCCGCGCCACGCTGCACCGGCTCTTCCCGGGGCGCGACGCGCTGATCCGCGAGATCGGCCTGCTCGGGCTGCGCCGCTTCGCCTCCGCGCTGGACACCGCCGACGTCGAGCGGGGCGACGCCGAGGCCGCGCTGCGCCGCCTGGTGGACGCCTCCGTCCCCGACGCCATGCTCTGCGCCTTCCTGGCCGGCGAGAACCAGCTCTACGAGCACGAGGACATCAACGACCTCTGGGAGGTCCAGATCGCCCGGCTGCACGCGCTCTTCCTGCGCGGCCAGCAGCAGGGCGTGTTCCGCATCGAACTGAGCGCCGCCTGGCTGAGCGAGGCCTTCTTCGACCTGGTGGCCGGCGTCGGCTGGTCCATCCAGGACGGCCGGCTCGCCCCGCGCGACGCCGCCTTCTCGCTCGCCGAGCTGTTCCTCGGCGGCGCGCTGCGCAGACCGGACACCCGCACCCCCGCCGGCGCCACCGCCGGCAGCACCGCCCACAGCACCGCCACCCCTGTCCACAGCACTTCCGACCACAGGCCGGACACCGATAAACCATGAACACCCTGACCGCCCGCCAGCGCTGGACCGGCCTCGCCGTCCTCGTCCTGGCCGTGACCGTGGTCGCCCTGGACGCGACCGTCCTCTCCCTCGCCATCCCGTCGATCAGCGAAACGCTGCGCCCCAGCGGCACCCAGCTGCTCTGGATCGGCGACTCCTACTCCTTCGTGCTGGCCGGCCTGCTGGTCAGCATGGGCGCCCTGAGCGACCGCATCGGCCGCAAGAAGCTGCTGCTGGCCGGGTCCGCCGCCTTCGGCGCCGCCTCGCTGCTGGCCGCCTACGCGCCGAGCGCCGGCTGGCTGATCCTGGCCCGCGCGCTGCTCGGCGTGGCCGGGGCGACGATCATGCCGTCCACGCTCTCGCTGATCCGCGGCCTCTTCCCGGACGACCGGGAGCGGGCCACCGCGATCGGCATCTGGGGCGCGGCCGCCACCGCCGGCGCCGCCCTCGGGCCGGTCGTCGGCGGGGTGCTGCTGGAGCACTTCTGGTGGGGTTCGGTGTTCCTGCTGAACATCCCGGTGCTGATCCTGCTGCTGGTGTCCGGCGCCTGGCTGCTGCCGGAGTCCAAGGACCCGAAGCCGGGCCGCTGGGACGTGCTGAGCGTGCTGCTGTCGATGGCCGGCGTGATCGGCACGGTGTACGCGATCAAGGAGGCCGCCGCGCACGGCGTGGACCGCTGGGACGTGCCGGTCACCTTCGTCCTCGGCGCCACCGCGCTGTTCCTCTTCGTCCGCCGCCAGCTGCGGCTGGAGACCCCGCTGCTCGACGTCCGGCTGTTCCGCGACCGGCGGTTCACGGCGGCCGTCTCGGCCTCGCTGATCTCCCTGGTCGGGCTCTCCGGCGTGATCTTCGTGGTCTCGCAGTACCTCCAGCTGGTCCGCGGCTACCAGCCGCTCCAGGCGGGCCTGGCCGAGCTGCCCGCCTTCGCGGGTTCGGTGGCCGGCGGTCTGCTCACCGCCGCGATCGCCCGGCGCTTCGGCGCCCGCAAGGCGCTGACGGCCTGCCTGCTGGCGATGGGACTGGGCGTGGGCGCGCTCGGCTGGCTGTCGCAGGACACCACCTACCTGCTGCTGGCCGCCTCCTTCCTGCTGGTCGGGACGGCCGAGGGCGTGGTCTACACGCTCGGCGCCGACCTGGTGCTGACCGCCGCGCCCGCCGACAAGGCCGGGGCCGCCTCGGCGGTCTCGGAGACGGCGTACGAGCTGGGCACCGCGCTCGGCATCGCCCTGGTGGGCTCGGTGGTCGGCTCGATCTACGCGAGCGGGCTGGCGGTCCCGGCCGGGACGGACCCGGCGGCGGCCGCCCGGGCCGGCGAATCGCTGGGCTCGGCCGTCGAGACGGCACAGGGCCTGTCGCCGGAGCTCGCCCGGCCGCTGCTGGCGAGCGCCCGGGAGTCCTTCGTCAACGGCATGAACAGCGCCGGGCTGCTGGCCGCCGCGCTGCTGGTCGGTGCGGCCGTGATGGCCTGGCGGCTGCTGCGCGGGCTGTCCGAGCCGAAGCCGGGGGCGGCGACCGGTTCGCAGGGCGCGGTCGACGCACCGGCCGAGCAGCCGAAGGTCACCGCGTAGCAGTGCCCGGGAACGGCCGTTTCCCCGCCGGGGGAACGGCCGTTCCCGTCTGCGGAGCGGCCGTTCCCTAGGAAGCCCCGAAGGGCAGCTCCAGCTCCGCCCAGACCACCTTGCCGTCCCGGGTCAGCCGGCTGCCCCAGCGCTGGGCCAGCTCGCTGACCAGGAACATCCCGCGTCCGCCCTCGTCCTGCTCGGCGAACGGGCGCAGCTGGGGCGTCTGGCCGCCGGCGTCGGAGACCTCCACGGTGAGCACCCGGTCGCGGAACAGCCGCAGCCGGCGCGGGGCGTCGGCGTGCAGCAGGGCGTTCGTGACCAGCTCGCTGACCAGCAGCTCGGCGTAGTCGGTGAGCGCCGACAGGCCCCAGGCCTCCAGGGTGGCGCGGGTGAAGCGGCGGGCCTTGCCGGGCACCCGGCCCCCGCCGGACAGCGGCAGGGTGGCGATCCGGTCGGCGGGCAGCGGCAGCACCCGGGCCATGATCATCGCGATGTCGTCCTCGGTGCCGTCGGTGACCAGCGCCGCGAGGACGGCGTCGCAGCTCTCCTCCAGGGTCCGGCCGGGGCCGGACAGGGTGCGGGCGAGCAGGTCGATGCCGGCGTCCAGGTCCTGGCCGCGCCGCTCGACCAGGCCGTCGGTGTAGAGCGCGACCATGCCGCCCTCGGGAATGTCGAACTCGATCGACTCGAAGGCCACCCCGCCGACGCCCAGCGGCACCCCGGGCGGCACGTCCACCCGGGCGGCGGTGCCGTCGGGGCCCACCCGGACCGGCGGCAGGTGCCCGGCCGCGGCGATCTGGACGGTGCGCTCCAGCGGGTCGTACACCGCGCAGATACAGGTGGCGAACTGGCCCTCGCCGATCCCCGTGGCGGTCTCGTCCAACCGGGTGAGGACCTGCTCGGGCGGCATGTCGAGGGTGGCGAGGGTCCGGGCGACGGTGCGCAGCTGACCCATCGTGGCGGCGGCCCGGATGCCGTGGCCCATCACGTCGCCGACCACCAGGGCGACCCGCCCGCAGGACAGCGGCACCACGTCGAACCAGTCGCCGCCGACCTCGCTGACCACGCTGCTGGGCAGGTAGCGGTAGGCGATCTCCAGGCCGAGGGTGCGGTGCACCTCCTGCGGCAGCAGGCTGCGCTGGAGGGTGAGCGCGGTCTCCCGCTCGCGGCGGTAGAGCCGGGCGTTGTCGAGCGCCAGCGCGGTGCGGGCGACCAGTTCCTCGGCGAGGGCGACGTCGGCGGCGGTGAACGGCTCGGGGTTGCGCATCCGGATGAACTCGGAGCCGCCGAGCACCATGCCCCGGGCGGTGATCGGCACCATCAGGTACGAGTGGATGCCCGCCGCTATGCCGGGGGCCACCCGGTCCTCGCTGGCCACCAGGCCGCGCAGCGCCTCCTCGTCCACGTGCGAGCGCAGCAGCGGCTTCCCGCTGCGCAGGCACTGGACGTAGCTGCGGTCCGGGGAGTACTCGGAGGTCTCGCCGACCACGTCCACGGCGTGCGCGAGGCCGCTCTCGTAGGACTCCCCGACGGCGACGGCGCGCAGCGTGATGTTCCGGTCGGAGGGGATCACGGTGGGCTCGGAGCCGCGCAGCACCGGCTCCAGCAGGTCGACGGTGGCGAAGTCGGCGAACCGGGGGACGACCGCCTCGATCAGCTCCTCGGCGGTGCGCTGGAGGTCGAGGGTGGTGCCGATCCGGGCGGTCGCCTCGGCGATGGTGGCGAGCCGTTCCTGGGCGCGGGCGGCACGGGCCTCGGCCTGGAAGCGCTCGGTGACGTCGATGATCGAGGAGCAGACCCCGAAGATCCGGCCGGTGGAGTCCTCCAGCCGGAAGTAGGAGGCGGACCAGGCGTGGTCCCGCTTGGGGTCGCCGGGGACCCTTCCGTGCGAGCGGGCGTCCACCACGGGTTTGCCGGTCCTCAGCACCTGACGCATGATCTGCTCGATCTCGGCGCTGTTGATGCCGGGCAGCACGGCGGATATCCGGCGGCCGAGGTGGGCGGCGACCGGTACCCCGTTCATCCGGGCCAGCGCCTCGTTGATCCGGATGTAGCGCAGTTCGGTGTCGTAGACGGCCATGCCGATCGGCGAGCGGTCGAAGACGCCGTCCAGCACCGCGAGGTCGGCCTCGACGGCGTGCAGGGCGCGGGTGTCGGAGGCGGTGGCGAGCAGCAGCAGGGTGCCGCCCGGTCCGGCGATCGGGTAGGTGCGGAACTCCAGGTCGACCTTGTGGCCGTCGCGGTGGCGCACCGGGAAGACCCCGGACCAGCCGCTGCCGCCCATGATCCGCTGGAAGAGGCCGAGCACCTCCGAGCGGTCGGACTCGTCGGTGAGCAGTTGGGCGGCGTAGCTGCCGACGGCCTCCTCGGAGGAGTAGCCGAGCAGGGCCTCGGCGTCCTCGCTCCAGTGCAGGATCAGTCCGTCGTCCTGGAGCAGCGCCGTGGCGAGCGGGACGAGCCGATGGCCTTCGGGGTACGTGCCGTCGGAACGTCCGGGATTGCCGCCCGGTGCCGGGGCGGCGTCGGTCGCGTCCCACTCGTGTCCGTGCATGATCAGGCAGCACCCCGGTTCGGCTCGTGCCCGGCCGGGGGCCTCGCGGTCCGTGCCGGCCGGGATTCTTCTCCAGACTGCACGGACATCGGCCGCCCGGCGACCCCTTGGTCAGGGGGCGTCCGGCCGCTCCGGTTGTACGGGCGTCATGGGCGTACCGGCCGCAGCGTACTCTCCAGAACGCCCGCCCACTGCCGGATCACTCCGGAACGTCGGTGGCTGTCGTCGGTGAGCAGGTTGGCGAGGCCCAGTCCGCGGGCGAGGTCCAGTGTGGCCTGCACGGATTCGCGCACGCCGGGGCGGCTCTCGTCGGCGTCCAGGAACTCCACGGCGGCCCGGTGGGCCTCCCGGCCGACGCGGCCCTCCAGGGCGATGATCCGCTCACGCAGCACCTCCTCGGTGGCGGCGGCGGTCCACAGGTGCAGGGCGGCGCGGAACAGCGGGCCGGTGTAGAGGCGCACGATCATGTCGACCACGGCCCCGGTGCGGTCCGGCCCGGCGGCCGGCAGTTCGTCCGAGTGGGCGCGGACGGCTGCCAGCCGCTCGGCGGTGACGTGCTCGACGGCCGCGGTGAAGAGGTCCTCGCGGGTCGGGAAGTGGTGCTGGGCCGCGCCCCGGGAGACCCCGGCCCGCTCGGCGACGACGGTGACGGTCGAGCCGTGCCAGCCGAGTTCGGCCAGGCATTCCACGGCCGCCGCGAGCAGCCGGGCCCGGGTGGCTCGGCTGCGGTCCTGCTGAGGGGCGCGGGCGGCGGGGTGGCTGGTCATGGCGGCGGGCGGTTCCTGTTCCGATCGGGGCGCGGCGGGTCCCGGTCGGGGCGCGGCAGGAAGATCCTCACAGACGGGCGCCGGTCTTCGGCCGCCGGGGCGGCCCGGTCCGGTCAGCGGACGCCGGCGCGCCCGGCCTCGCGGGCGCGCAGTTCGCGGCGGAGGATCTTGCCGGCCGCGGACTTGGGGACGGCGTCCACGAACTCCACCGCGCGGACCTTCTTGTACGGGGCGACCTGCCCGGCGACGTACCCGGTGACCTCCTCCTCGGTCAGGGCGCTGCCCGGGGCGCGGACCACGAAGGCCTTGGGGCACTCGGTGCCCTCGGCGTCCGGGACCCCGATCACGGCGGCGTCGGTGATCTGCGGGTGGCCGAGCAGGACGGCCTCCAGCTCGGCGGGGGCGACCTGGTAGCCCTTGTACTTGATCAGTTCCTTGACCCGGTCGACGATGTGCAGGTAGCCGCGCTCGTCCACGAAGCCGACGTCGCCGGTGTGCAGCCAGCCGTCGGCGTCGACCACCGCGGCGGTCTCGGAGGGGCGGCCGAGGTAGCCCTTCATCACCTGCGGGCCGCGGATCAGCAGCTCGCCGCGCTCGCCGGGCCCGAGGTCGCCGTCGGAGCCGTCCAGGGCGGCGATCCGCAGCTCGGTGGAGGGGACCATCCGGCCGACCGAGCCGGGCGAGGGGTCGCCCTCGCGCGGGGAGACGACGTGGGTGACCGGGGAGAGCTCGGTCATGCCGTAGCCCTGGAGCAGGTGCGGCAGGCCCAGGCGCCGGGCGCAGGCGTCGGCGAGTTCATGGTCCAGCGGGGCGGCGGCGCACAGCAGGTACTCGACGGAGGAGAGGTCGTACTGGTCCACGATCGGGTGCCGGGCCAGTGCGAGGGCGATCGGCGGGGCGACCACCAGGGCCTGCACCCGGTGGTCCTGGACGGTGCGGCAGAACTGCTCCAGGTCGAAGCGGGGCAGCACGACCACGGTGGCGCCGCAGCGCAGCGGCTGGTTGAGCAGCGCGGCCAGCCCGTAGATGTGGAAGAAGGGCAGGACGGCGAGCACCCGTTCGCCCTCGGCGGGGCGGTAGAGGGCGTCGCACTGGGCGAGGTTGGTGGCGATCGAGCGGTGGGTGAGCATCACGCCCTTGGGCAGGCCGGTGGTGCCGCTGGAGTACGGCAGCACGGCGATGTCCTCGCCCGGGTCGATGGCCACCTCGGGGGCGGGGCCGGTGGCGGCCAGCAGGTCGGCGAGCGAGCGGTGGCCCTCGGCGCCGTCCAGGACGACGGTCCCGGCCAGCGGGTGGCCCTGTTCGGCGAGGAGTTCGGCGGCCGCACGGGCGGTCGGCAGGAAGGCGGAGACGGTGACCAGCCAGCGGGCGCCGCTGTCTCGCAGCTGGCCGGCCAGGTCGGCGGGCTTGGCGAAGGAGGAGACCGTGGTGACGGTGGCGCCGGCCCTGGTCGCGCCGTAGAAGGCCATCGGGTAGGCGGTCGAGTTGGGGCTGAAGAGGGCGACGACGTCACCGCGGCGCACGCCTGTCTCGGCCAGCCCGGCGGCCACCCGCTCGACGGCGGCGGCGAGTTGGGCGTAGCTGGTGCTCTCGCCGGTGACGCCGTCGATCAGGGCCGGGCGGTCGCCGTACCTGTGCGCGGCGCCGAGCACCGCCTCGTGGATCGGCTGGTCGACCGCGGAGACGTCGGGGAACTCGCTGCGGAACACCAAGGTGAGCCTCCAGTAAGGAAGTTGACGTAGCAACAAAACCGGCGAGCAGTTCCGTGCGGGGCGCGTTCAGGAGCATACGGACAGTCGGGGGTCCGGCTCGGCCATTGTGGGGAACCCGTGACCGTCCGTGCGTGGCGCGGTTGCTCCCGGGGGGCGCCCGACGGGACGGTGTGCACCACGGGCTCGAATGGACCGTCCGGGTGAGCACCGCCGCCCGCCGCGCCACTCACCCGGGATCCGGCTCCCCGCGCTCGCGCCCGACGCCCCGGCGACCGCCCTCGGACCGGCCGCCGCGCACCGGGGACACCACCGGCTCGATCGCACACCTGGGCGATGTCTCGTGCATCAGTACGACTTCGGCAGCCCGAGGGTGTGCTGGGCCACGTAGTTGAGCACCATCTCCCGGCTGACCGGGGCGACCCGGCCGACCCGGGTGGCGGCCAGCAGCGCGCCCAGCCCGTACTCCTGGGTCAGGCCGTTGCCGCCGAGGGTCTGCACCGCCTGGTCGACGGTACGGGCGGCGGCCTCGCCGGCGGCGTACTTGGCCATGTTGGCGGCCTCCCCGGCGGCGAGGTCCTCCCCCGCGTCGTAGAGCAGCCCGGCCTTCTGGGTCATCAGCCGGGCCAGCTCGATCTCCACCGCGCACTGGGCGAGCGGGTGGGCCAGGCCCTGGTGGGCGCCGATCGGGGTGGACCAGACCGTGCGGGTCTTCGCGTACTCGACCGCCTTGCCGAGGGCCTGGCGGGCGAGGCCGAGCGAGAAGGCCGCGGTGAGGACGCGCTCCGGGTTGAGGCCGGCGAACAGCTGGAGCAGGCCCGCGTTCTCGTCGCCGACCAGGGCGTCGGCGGGCAGCCGGACGTCGTCCAGGAAGACCTGGAACTGCTTCTCCGGGGCGACGAGCTCCATCGGGATCGCCCGGAACTCGAAGCCGGGGGTCTCACGCGGGACGATGAACAGGCAGGGCTTCAGCTTGCCGGTGCGGCCCCCACCGGTGTCCGCAGTCTCGGTGCGGGCCACGAACAGCACCGCGTCACAGTGGTCGATGCCGGAGACGAACACCTTGCGGCCGGTCAGCAGCCAGTCCTCGCCGTCCCGGCGGGCCACCGTGGAGATCCGGTGGGAGTTCGAGCCGGCGTCCGGTTCGGTGATGCCGAAGGCCATCCGGCGGCTGCCGTCGGCCAGGCCCGGCAGCCAGCGGCGCTTCTGCTCCTCGGTGCCGTAGCGGGCGATCACGGTGCCGCAGATCGCCGGCGAGACGATGAGCAGCAGCAGCGGACAGCCGGCGGTGCCGAGCTCCTCCAGGACGATGGCGAGGTCGGTGATGCCGCCGCCCCCGCCGCCGTACTCGACGGGCAGGTTGACGCCGAGGTATCCGGCCTTGCCGGCGTCCGCCCACAGCTCGTCGGCGGGTTCGCCCGCCCGGGCCTTGGCGAGGTAGTAGGCGGAGCCGTAGCGGCGGCCGAGGTCGCCGACGGCCCGGCGCAGGGCCTGGCGTTCGGGGGTCTCCAGGAGCTGACTGCCGATGGTGGACATGCGGGTCCTTCCTCAGGCTTCGATGGGCTGGACGACGGCCAGCAGGGTGCCGGTTTCGACCTGCCGGCCGGGGGTGGCGCGCAGTTCGACGAGGGTGCCGTCGGACGGGGCGGCGACGCGGTGCTCCATCTTCATCGCCTCCAGCACCAGCAGCGGCTGGCCGGCGGTGACGGTGTCCCCGACGGCGGCGACGACCCGGACGACGGTGCCGGGCATCGGGGCGAGCAGCGCGCCGGGCTCGGTGCGGACGGTGGGGTCGGGGAAGCGCGGCAGGGCGGTGAGCACGGTGCCGCCGGCCGGGGTGTCGACGTGCACCCGGTCGCCGTAGCGGGCGACCCGGTAGGTGCGTCGCAGCCCGTCCTCGGACAGCACCACCCGGTCCGGCGCGGCCTCGACGAGCTCGACGCCCGGGTGGTCCTCGGCCAGCAGGCCTGCGCGGGTCAGCCGGTAGCGGACGGCCGTCTCGGTGCCGTCCTCGGCCCGGTAGCGCTTGAGCTGCGGCTGCGAGGGCAGGTTGCGCCAGCCGGAGGGCAGGGCGCCGCGGCGGCCCGCGGCGTCGGCGAGGGCGGCGGCCAGCGTGGCGCGGTCGGCGCCCTTGCTGTCCGGGGCGGTGAGTTCGGCCGCGTGCTCGGCCAGGAAACCGGTGTGCAGCTCCGCGGCCAGGAAGGCCGGGTGGCGCAGGGCGCGCACCAGCAGGTCCCGGTTGGTGGCCGGGCCGTGGATGCGGGCGCGGGCGAGCGCGTCGGCGAGCCGGCGGGCGGCGGCCGCGCGGGTGGGCGCCCAGGCGATCACCTTGGCGAGCATCGCGTCGTAGTGCGGGGTGATCTCGCTGCCGGCCTCCACTCCGGAGTCCAGCCGCAGTCCGGTGCCTCGTCCGGTGAACGTGCCCGTTCCTGCACCTGCGCCTGCTCCGGCTCCTGTGCCTGTGCCTGCTCCGGCTCCGGCTCCGGCTCCGGTGAACTCCTGGTACGGGAGCGTGAGTTCGAGCCGGTGCAGGGTCCCGGTCGCGGGCTGCCAGTCCTTGGCCGGGTCCTCGGCGTAGAGCCGCGCCTCGATCGCGTGGCCGCCGGAGGCCGGGGGCTCGGGCGCCAGCGCCTCCCCCTCGGCGACGGCGAGCTGCAGCGCCACCAGGTCCAGCCCGGTGACGGCCTCGGTGACCGGGTGTTCGACCTGCAGGCGGGTGTTCATCTCCAGGAAGAAGAACCGGCCGTCCCCGGTGAGCAGGAACTCCGCGGTGCCGGCACCCGTGTAGCCGATCGCCCTGGCCGCCTCGCGGGCCGCCGCGTGCAGGCCGGCGCGCACCTCCGCGGGCAGGCCGGGGGCCGGGGCCTCCTCGATCACCTTCTGGTGCCGCCGCTGCAGCGAGCAGTCGCGGTCGCCGACCGCCCAGACGGTGCCGTGGGCGTCGGCCAGCAGCTGGACCTCGACGTGCCGTCCGGCGGGCAGGTAGCGCTCGCAGAACACCTCGTCCGAGCCGAAGGCCTTGGCCGCTTCGGCGCGGGCGGCCGCCAGTTCGCCGGGGAGGTCCGCCAGGCTCCGGACGACCCGCATGCCGCGCCCGCCGCCGCCCGCCGCGGCCTTGACCAGCAGGGGCAGGTCGGCCTCGGTGGGCTCGGTCAGCGCGCCGAGCACCGGCACCCCGGCCGCGGCCATCAGCTCCTTGGCGGCGGTCTTGGAGCCCATCGCGGCGATCGCGGCCGGCGGCGGGCCGATCCAGAGCAGTCCCGTGTCCTGCACGGCCCGCGCGAAGTCCGCGCTCTCGGACAGGAATCCGTAGCCGGGGTGGACTGCGTCGGCCCCGGCGGCGAGCGCGGCCCGGACGATCAGGTCGGCCCGCAGGTAGGTGTCGGCGGGCGCGGCGCCGGGCAGCCGGACGGCCGCGTCGGCCTCGCGCACGTGCGGGGCGCCGGCGTCCGGGTCGGAGTGGACGGCGGTGGTCGCGATGCCGAGCTCCCGGCAGGTGCGGAAGACCCGGCGGGCGATCTCACCCCGGTTGGCGACCAGCAGATTGGTGATCATCGTCTCGGGGGTCCTTTACAGTCGGAAGACGCCGTAGCCGCGCGCACCCTCGACCGGCGCGTTGTGGATCGCGGACAGGCACAGGCCGAGCACCGTCCGGGTGTCGCGCGGGTCGATCACGCCGTCGTCGTAGAGCCGGCCGGAGAGGAACACCGGCAGCGACTCGGCCTCGATCTGCTGCTCGACCATCGCCCGGATCGCCGCGTCCGCGTCCTCGTCGTAGGGCTGTCCCTTCGCCGCGGCGGACTGCCGGGCGACGATCGACAGCACTCCAGCGAGCTGCTGCGGGCCCATCACCGCAGACTTGGCGCTCGGCCAGGCGAACAGGAACCGCGGCTCGAAGGCCCGCCCGCACATGCCGTAGTGGCCGGCCCCGTACGAGGCGCCCATCAGGACCGACAGGTGCGGGACCTTCGAGTTGGCGACCGCGTTGATCATCATCGCGCCGTGCTTGATGATGCCGCCCTGCTCGTAGTCCCTGCCGACCATGTAGCCGGTGGTGTTGTGCAGGAAGAGCAGCGGGGTGTCCCGCTGGTTGGCCAGCTGGATGAACTGGGCTGCTTTCTGGGACTCCTGGCTGAACAGCACGCCCTGGGCGTTCGCCAGCACGCCGACCGGGTAGCCGTGGAGGCGGGCCCAGCCGGTGGCCAGGCTGGTGCCGTAGAGCGGCTTGAACTCGTCGAAGTCGGAGCCGTCGACGATCCGGGCGATCACCTCGCGCGGGTCGAAGGGCACCTTGAGGTCGCCGGGGACGATCCCGAGCAGTTCCTCCTCGTCGTACGCGGGCGGTTCGGCGAGCCGGTCCGGGCCGGGGCCGGGCTTGCGGTGGTCGAGCCGGGCGACGA
The DNA here is from genome assembly GCF_042677365.1 of Kitasatospora sp. NPDC127116. Classification (NCBI taxonomy): domain Bacteria; kingdom Bacillati; phylum Actinomycetota; class Actinomycetes; order Kitasatosporales; family Streptomycetaceae; genus Kitasatospora; species Kitasatospora sp. NPDC127116. Next base: position 30,210 of record NZ_JBHXTL010000056.1, on the reverse strand, counting down.
TCCGGCGGGCGATCCGCAGCGCGTCCGCCTCGTCCACCGCGAAGTGGTCGGCCAGGCCGGAGACGCGGGCGTGCATCTCGGCGCCGCCCAGCGACTCGTCGTCGGCCTCCTCGCCGGTGGCCATCCTGACCAGCGGCGGGCCGCCGAGGAACACCTTGGCGCGCTCCTTGACCAGCACGGTGTGGTCGGACATGCCCGGCACGTAGGCGCCGCCGGCCGTCGAGTTGCCGAACACCACGGCCACGGTGGGGATTCCGGCGGCGGACAGCCGGGTGAGGTCGCGGAAGAGGGCGCCGCCGGGAATGAAGATCTCCTTCTGGCTGGGCAGGTCGGCGCCGCCCGACTCGACCAGGTTGACCAGCGGGAGGCGGTTGTTCAGCGCGATCTCGTTGGCCCGCAGGGCCTTTCGCAGGGTCCAGGGGTTGCTGGCGCCGCCGCGCACCGTCGGGTCGTTGGCGGTGATCACGCACTCCACGCCCTCGATCGTGCCGATCCCGGTGACCAGGGCCGCGCCCACCGGGTGATCGCTGCCCCACGCGGCCAGCGGGGACAGCTCCAGGAACGGGGAGTCCGGGTCGACCAGCAGCTCGATCCGCTCGCGGACCGGCAGCTTGCCGCGCTTGCGGTGGCGTTCCACGTACCTGGGGCCGCCGCCCGCCAGCGCCTTGGCGTGCTCGGCGTCGAGTTCGGCGAGCTTGGCGACCATCGCGGCGCGGTGCTCGGCGTGATCGGGCCCGGCCGGGTCGACACGGGTGGTCAGGACGGTCACAGCGGGGCCTCCGGGCTGTCCAGGAGCAGGGTCGGGATGTCGAGGTGGCGCGAGCGCAGCCACTCCCCGAGGGCCTTGGCCTGCGGGTCGAAGCGGTGCCGGGCGGCGACGCCCTCGCCGAGCAGGCCGGTGAGGGTGAAGTTGACCGCGCGCAGGTTCGGCAGAACGTGCCGGGTGACGCTCAACCCGGCGGTCTCCGGCAGGAGTTCGCGCAGCCGCTCGACGGTGAGGGCGTGCGCCAGCCAGCGCCAGCCGTCCGCGGAGCGGGCCCAGACACCGAGGTTGGCATCCCCGCCCTTGTCGCCGCTGCGGGCGCCGGCCACCAGGCCGAGCGGCGCCCGCCGGGTGGGGCCGGCCGGCAGCGGTTCGGGCAGCTCGGCCTCCACCGGGCGGGCCCGGTGGGGCTGTTGGGCCGCGGTGGTGACGGGCGCCGGCGGTACGGCGATCCGGCGGCCGTCCGGCAGCACGGCGGTGTGCTCGACGGCCTTCGCGTCGACGTGCGCGGCACTGAACACGCCGTACGGCGCGCCCGGTCCGGGCGGGGCGGTGAGGTGGAAGCCCGGGTACCCGGCGAGACCCAACTCGACGGCCGCCTTGCCGAGTTCGCGTCCGACCTTGGCCGGGTCCGGGTCGCGGGCGGCCAGCCGCAGCAGGGCGGAGGCGCCCTCCTCGGTCGGGGCGTCCGGGTGGTCGGTGCGGGCCAGGGTCCAGCGCAGTTCGGCGGGCCGGGCGTCGGACGGCAGGGCGTCGGCGAACTGCCGCCGCACCAGGTCGGCCTTGGCCTCGATGTCCAGGCCGGTGAGGACGAACACCACCTCGTTGAGGTGGCCGCCGAGCCGGTTGAGGCCCGCCTTCAGGGTGGGCGGCGGGGCCTCGCCGCGCACGCCGTCGATCCGGACCCGGTCCGGGCCCTCCCCGGTGAGCCGCACGCTGTCCAGCCGGGCCGTGACGTCCGGGCCGAGGTAGTGCGGTCCGCCGGTCTCGTACAGGAGTTGGGCGGTGACGGTGCCGGTGGTGACGGCGCCGCCGGTGCCCGGGTGCTTGGTGATCACGCTGGAGCCGTCGGCGCGCAGTTCGGCGAGCGGGAAACCGGGCCGGGTGACGTCGTGCTCGCGGAAGAAGGCGTAGTTGCCGCCGGTCGCCTGGGCGCCGCACTCCAGGACGTGCCCGGCCACCACGGCGCCGGCCAGGGCGTCCAGGTCCTCCGGGGTCCAGCCGAAGTGGGCGATCCCGGGGCCGACGACCAGTGCCGCGTCCGTCACCCGGCCGGTCACCACCACGTCGGCGCCGGCGGCCAGGCAGGCGGCGATACCGAACCCGCCGAGATAGGCGTTGGCGGCCAACAGACCGCCCGGCAGGCCGAGTTCGGCCCGGCGCGGAAGCAGGTCGTCGCCCTCGACATGGCCGACGGCCGTCTCGACCCCGAGCCGCCCCGCCAGCGCCCGCAGCTCCTCGGCGAGCCGGGCCGGATTGAGGCCGCCCGCGTTGACCACGATCTTCACGCCGCGTTCGCGGGCCAGGCCGAGGCACTCCTCCATCTGGCGCAGGAAGGTCCGGGCGTAGCCGAGCGACGGGTCCTTCAGCCGGTCCCGGGCGAGGATCAGCATCGTCAGCTCGGCCAGGTAGTCCCCGGTGAGCACGTCCAGCGGCCCGCCGGTGAGCATCTCCCGCATCGCGGTGAAGCGGTCCCCGTAGAACCCCGAGGCGTTGCCGATCCGCAGTACCGTGCCGTCGCGCACCAAGGCGCCTCCCCTGCCGGTGAGTTGGGCGCGCCCTCGGACGGGCGCCACCGGGCAGCAGCGTGGCACCGTCGACAGAAAAAAGCAATCATGCTTGCTTGTTTTCTTGCACCTGCGCTGCTCGCGGCCCTCCGCCGTTGCCGGCCGCGACCGGCCGGGCGCTTCCCCGGAGACCGCCCGTCAGGTGTAGAGGGCGGCGGCGCGGCGGGTGGCCTCGGCGAGGCGGGCGCGGAATTCGGGTGGTTGGAGGACCTCGGCCTCCGGGCCGAGGCGGAGGAGTTCGAAGAAGCCGATGTCCCAGCTCTCGACCGGCAGGGTCACGGTGACCCAGCCGTCGGCGTCCGGCGGGCCCGCGGTGGCGAGGGCGTCGGCGGCGGCGGTCGCTTCCAGCAGGACGGCGAGGTTCTCCACGGCGAACGGACTCAGGCGCACCAGGGCCCGTTCGCGCAGCATGGCGCGGGTGAACTCCCGTGCCGCCGCGGCCCAGTGCTCGGCGAGGTCGAACTCCGGGTCGCGTTCGAACCGCTCCTCGCCGGCCTCGGCGGTCTCGAAGCGGTCCACCCGGTACGAGCCGAACCGGCCGGAGGGCCCGCGCGCCACGGCGTACCACTGCCCGGCCTTCAGGACCAGGCCGTACGGCTCCAGCCGCCGGTCCCGGGTGCCGCCGCGCGCCGCGTAGCGGGCGTGGAGCACCCGGTCCTCCCACACCGCGCGCGACACCTCGGCGAGCAGCGCGGGCGTCCCGGCCTCGCGGAACCAGGCCGGTGCGTCGAGGTGGAACCGCTGGACGGCGGCCGCGGGGGCGTCGCCGAGCGCGGCGGCGACCTTCAGCCGGGCGGCCAGGGCCCGCCCGGCCAGGCCCATGTCGCGCAGCGGGCCCGGGAGGCCGGCCAGGTGCAGGACTTCCGCCTCCGCGCGTTCGAGGCCGGTGAGGCGAGTGCGGTAGCCGTCGACCAGTCGGTAGCCGCCGCCCCGGCCGCGTTCGGCGTACACCGGCACCCCGGCCTCGACCAGGGCGGCGACGTCCCGCTGCACGGTGCGCTCGGAGACCTCCAGCTCGACCGCGAGTTCCGCGGCGGTCATCGCCCGCCGGGACTGGAGGAGCAGCAGCAGCGCGATGGCCCGGCTCGCCCGCACGTCGCTCCTTCCGCTCGTCCGCCGTCGTCGGGCGCCCGGTGGTCCCACGGCGGCGCCGGCACCATTCTCGCCGGGCGCGGCGCCGTGGGCCCGCCCCGGCCCGGGGGCGGGCCCGGTGCGGACGGGTCCGGTGCGGACGGGGTCAGGCCTCCTCCGCCCTCCCGCCGAGCTGGCCGGCCTTGCCGGCCTCGCCGGCCTCGCCGAGCTCGGCGGGGTCGGGGGCGAACGCGGCCATCCAGTGCGGATGCAGCCGGTAGTAGACCACGTCGTTGTCCCAGTCGAAGGCGTCGGCGCCGTAGAAGTCCCGGAAGTACGCGAGCAGGTCCGGCCAGTCCGCGGCCGGCTCGCCGTCGTGGGGGTTGAGGACCTCCACGGTGCCGTGGGTGAACACGCCCAGGTCCTCCCCACGCAGGTGCGCGGCGCTGGCGGCGGGCCGGGCGGCGAGGTGCCGCGCCTTGGCGGCGCCCCGGGCGGTGCCGAAGTGCCACGCGCCGTGCAGGAAGTGCCCGTCCACGCCGCTGATCCGGGGCTCGCCCTTCGCCGTCACGGTGGACAGCGCGAGCGTGCACATGCCGGTGAGCACGCCGGTGAGCTGCCCGGCGGTGAGGGTGCGCTCGCTGCTGATGATCGACCGCAGGTGCGCCGTGGAGCGGGAGAGCGAGGTGTCGAGGAGGGCCTGGAGCCGGCGCAGCTCGTCGGGTGTTTCGCGCATGGGGGTCCTTCTTCCGTGCGTCTTTCCGTGGGTCTTCCGTGCGTCGTCCCGGCCGGCGTCTCGGCGCCGGCCGGTGACCCCACTGTCTCCGCAGAACCCGACATCCTCTGTCGTATTTCCCCCGCGACTTCCGCGGGCGCGACGGGTTCCCGGCCCTCGGCGGATCACCCCGGCAACGCCCTCGCCGCCTGCCGCGCAGTTGCCGGTTTCCGCGCCCGTGACCAGCGAACCGGCAACTACCGGAACCCCAGGATCCGTGTGCCGCCGAACCATTGACCCGGAGTCAGCGCCTCCGGAAAGATTCGCGACCATGACTACGCGCGTAAACCTTCTGTCGCGGTGGCTGGTCGCCCCCCTGCGGTGGGCGGCTCTGCTGTCGGTGCTGGTGTCGGTCGGCGTGTTCTTCGCCGGGGCCGGAGCCGCTCAGGCGGCACCCGCCTGCGGGGTGCTCTCCACCGGCGCGGCGCCGCAGGCGACCGCCGCCGTCCGCTCCGCCTGCGGGCTGATAGGCACCCCGTACTCGTGGGGCGGCGGCCACGGCTCGCAGCCCGGTCCGACGTACGGCCTCTGCGACCCCGCCAACGGCGCCCCCAACGACTGCAACGTCCGCGGCCTGGACTGCTCCGGCATGGTCCGCTACGCCTACGACCTGGCGGTCGGCGCGGACGTCATCAACGGCACCACCCGGACCCAGTGGCCGACCTCCCGGGCGGTCGCCCGCTACTACCGGGCGGACGGGACCGCACCACTGCTCCCCGGCGACCTGGTGTACTTCGGCAACACCGCCTCCACCATCCACCACGTCGCGATGTACCTCGGGCAGGGCTGGATCGTCGAGGCCCCCTACTCCGGCGGCTACGTCCAGGTGGCGGCGCTCTCCTCGCACGGCGACTACTACGGTGCGATCCGGCTGTACGGCCCCGGCAGCACCTCCCCGACGACGCCGCCCACCACCCCGCCCCCGTCGAACAGCGGCCAGTACTGGGTGGACACCAACGCCAACGCGCCGGTGTACGGTTCCCCGACCTCCACCACGAGCACGGGAACGCTGTACCGGGGCACGAACTACGTCTACTGCAAGGCCTGGGGCCGCGAGGTCTCCGGCGGCGCCGGCTACAACCACTGGTGGCTGAAGACCGACCCGGACAGCGGCCCCGGCGGCCAGTGGGTGTCCGCGTTCTACCTGTCCCGGTGGGGCAACGACGTGGCCAAGGACAACAACGGCACCACCATCCCCGACTGCCCGGGCGGCGGCACCCCGCCCGCCACCGGCAAGTACTGGGTGGACACCAACGCCACCGCGAACGTCTACGCCTCGCCGACCTCCACCAGCGCCACCGGGACGCTGTACCAGGGGACCAACTACGTCTACTGCAAGGCGTGGGGCCGCGAGGTCTCCGGCGGCGCCGGCTACAACCACTGGTGGCTGAAGACCGACTCGGACGGCGGCCCCGCCGGCCAGTGGGTGTCCGCCTACTACCTGTCCCGATGGGGCAGCGACGTGGCCAAGGACAACAACGGCACCACCATCCCCGACTGCTAGGACCTGTTCAGAACCCGTTTCAGGACCCGTTCCGGCCGTGCCGGCCGCAGCCCCTCCCCTGGGGCCGCGGCCGGCACGGCCGCTTCCCCCGAGGAGATTTCGCGGCCGCCCGGACCGATCAGGATTCGAGAAGCGCCCGGCCGGGGTGCGCGCCTAGCGTTGCAGTCATGAGCGACATCACCATTCACTGGACCTTCCTCCCCCACACCGACCCCGAGGCCTCCCTCGCCTTCTACCGCGATCTGCTGGGCTTCGAGGTGCGCAGCGACGTCGGCGGCGGCCCGATGCGCTGGATCACCGTCGGCCCCGCCGGCCAGCCCGACGTCTCCCTGGTGCTGGAGCCGGCGTCCGCCGACCCGGGCCGCACCGAGGAGGAGCAGCGGACCATCACCGAGATGATGGCCAAGGGCACCTACGCCCGGGTCGTCCTGGGCACCCGCGACCTGGACGGCGTGTACGACCGGCTGAAGTCGGGCGGCGCCGAGCTGGTCCAGGAGCCGACCAAGCAGCCGTACGGCGTCCGCGACTGCGCGTTCCGCGACCCGGCGGGCAACATGGTCCGCTTCAACGAACTGGGCTGAGCCGGACCCACGGGCACCGGGCCCGCCCCGCCCCTCGTCGGCTGCACCCGAAACCCGTTCGATCCCGGCCGGATCGATGGTTGGATCGAACGGTTCGAGCACACCGACGGCGGCCGAGGGGCGGGCCCGCCCAGCAGGCCCCTCCACAGACCGCCGAGAGCCAGGGAGCGAAGAGAACGATGACCGAGCGGACGGACGCGCAGCCGCACCTCGCCGACAGCCACGACCTGATCCGCGTGCACGGCGCACGCGAGAACAACCTCAAGGACGTCAGCGTCGACATCCCCAAGCGCCGGCTGACGGTGTTCACCGGGGTGTCCGGCTCCGGCAAGAGCTCGCTGGTCTTCGACACCGTCGCCGCCGAGTCCCAGCGGCTGATCAACGAGACGTACAGCGCCTTCGTCCAGGGCTTCATGCCCACGCTGGCCCGCCCCGAGGTGGACGTCCTCGAAGGCCTGACCACCGCGATCATCGTCGACCAGCAGCGGATGGGCGCCGACCCGCGCTCCACCGTCGGCACCGCCACCGACGCCAACGCGATGCTGCGCATCCTCTTCAGCCGCCTCGGCACCCCGCACATCGGCTCCCCCAAGGCCTTCTCCTTCAACGTGCCCTCGATCAGCGGTGCCGGCGCCGTCACCGTCGAGCGCGCCGGCAAGACCGTCAAGGAGCAGCGCAGTTTCAGCATCACCGGCGGCATGTGCCCGCGCTGCGAGGGCCGCGGCAGCGTCTCGGACATCGACCTCACCCAGCTGTACGACGACGGCAAGTCGATCTCCGAGGGCGCGTTCACCATCCCCGGCTGGAAGACGGACAGCTGGTGGACGGTCGGCGTCTACGCCAACTCGGGCTTCCTCGACCCGGACAAGCCGATCCGCGAGTTCACCGAGCAGGAGATGCGGGACTTCCTGTACCGGGAGCCGACCAAGGTCAAGGTCAACGGCGTCAACCTCACCTACGAGGGCCTGATCCCCAAGATCCAGAAGTCGATGCTGTCCAAGGACAAGGACGCGCTGCAGCCGCACATCCGGGCCTTCGTGGAGCGGGCCGTCACCTTCACCGCCTGCCCCGACTGCGAGGGCACCCGGCTCAGCGCGGCCGCCCGCTCCTCCCGGATCGCCGGGATCAGCATCGCCGACGCCTGCGCGATGCAGATCAGCGACCTCGCCGCCTGGGTCCGCGACCTCGACGAGCCGTCGGTGGCGCCGCTGCTCGGCACGCTCCGGCAGGCCCTGGACTCCTTCGTGGAGATCGGCCTCGGCTACCTCTCGCTCGACCGCCCCTCCGGCACCCTCTCCGGCGGCGAGGCCCAGCGGGTCAAGATGGTCCGCCACCTCGGCTCCTCGCTCACCGACACCACCTACGTCTTCGACGAGCCCACCACCGGCCTGCACCCGCACGACATCGACCGGATGAACCAGCTGCTGCTGCGCCTGCGCGACAAGGGCAACACGGTGCTGGTGGTGGAGCACAAGCCGCAGACCATCGCGATCGCCGACCACGTGGTCGACCTCGGCCCCGGGGCGGGCACGGCCGGCGGCACGGTCTGCTACGAGGGCGACGTGCCGGGGCTGCGCACCAGCGGCACGGTGACCGGCCGTCACCTGTCCGACCGGACGGCGCTGCGGGAGGACGTCCGCAAGCCCACCGGGAAGCTGGAGATCCGCGGCGCGGACACCCACAACCTGCGGGACGTGGACGTGGACGTCCCGCTCGGGGTGCTCACGGTGGTGACCGGGGTGGCGGGCTCCGGCAAGAGCTCGCTGATCCACGGCTCGATCCCGCGCGAGGAGGGCGTGGTCTCCGTCGACCAGGGGGCGATCAAGGGCTCCCGGCGCAGCAACCCGGCCACCTACACCGGTCTGCTCGAACCGGTCCGCAAGGCCTTCGCCAAGGCCAACGGCGTGAAGCCGGCCCTGTTCAGCGCCAACTCCGAGGGCGCCTGCCCGACCTGCAACGGCGCCGGGGTGGTCTTCACCGACCTGGCGATGATGGCCGGGGTGGCCACCACCTGCGAGGACTGCGAGGGCAAGCGGTACCAGCCGGCGGTGCTGGAGTACCGCCTGGGCGGGCGGGACATCGCCGAGGTGCTGGCGATGTCGGTGACGGAGGCGGAGGAGTTCTTCGGCTCGGGCGAGGCGAAGCTCCCGGCCGCGCACCGCGTCCTGGAGCGGCTCGCCGACGTCGGGCTCGGCTACGTCAGCCTGGGCCAGCCGCTCACCACGCTGTCCGGCGGCGAGCGGCAGCGGCTCAAGCTGGCCACGCACATGGCGGACAAGGGCGGCGTCTACGTGCTGGACGAGCCGACCACCGGGCTGCACCTGGCCGATGTCGAGCAGTTGCTCGGGCTGCTGGACCGGCTGGTCGAGTCCGGCAAGTCGGTGATCGTGATCGAGCACCACCCGGCGGTGATGGCGCACGCCGACTGGATCATCGACCTCGGTCCGGGGGCCGGCCACGACGGCGGGCGGGTGGTCTTCGAGGGCACCCCGGCCGACCTGGTCGCCGCCCGCTCCACACTGACCGGCGAGGCGCTGGCCCAGTACCTGGGCTGAGCCGTACCTGGGCACCCGGGCACCTGGGCCGAGCCGCGCCCGGGCCGCGCCCTACCGGGGCCGATCCGCTCCCGCCCGGTCGAGCGGGAGCGCCATCTCCAGGATCCGCGCCGAGACGTCCAGCACGTACGGCGTCTCCTGTCCCGTGTAGGCGAACCCGCGCCGCAGGTAGAAGGCGGCGGCGCGGGGGTTCGCCTCGTGCACCCCGAGCAGCATCCGCCCGGCGCCCCGGACCCGCGCCCAGGCGAGCACCGCGTCCAGCAGGGCGTCGGCGACGCCGCGGCCCCGGCCGCGGTGCGCCGGGTCCACCCAGACGCCGATCAGGTCGAGCGCGCCGGGTTGGCTCCGGTTCGGGACGGACAGCATGGTGGCGACCCACTCCCCCGCGGCGTCCACCGCGACCAGGCCGAGGCGGTCGGGCTCGTTGACCCAGCCGCACCGGGCCATCCACTCGCCCTCGCCGTGGCGGCTCGCGTCCTCGTGGGTCTCGCCGAAGGCCAGGGGCGTGTCGAGGAGTTGGGCCAGCCGCACCTTCCGCAGGCGCTGCCAGTCCGCGCGCCCGATCCGCTCGATCCGGTAGTCCATGGTCTCCCCGTCGCACGACACTGCCTCCGCCGCCGGTGATCACCGGCGGCGGAGGCAGGATAGCCGTGCCCGGGCCCCGGATTCCCGAGGCCCTACGGCTCCGTGCGGCCCTACGGCTTGATGCGGACCACCTGCGGGTCGTGGTCGCTGGCCTGCTGGGCGAACTCGGCGTTGATGTGCACCACGTCGTACTTGGCGTAGCCGACCTCGGGGCTGACCAGGATGTGGTCCAGCACCTGGGAGTTGCCCTGGTAGACGTACGAGTACTGCTCGGTCTCCGGCAGCTCGTTCACCAGGTCGCGCAGCACGCCGTCCTTGGTGAGCGCGCCGAGCGCGGGCGAGAACTGGTAGTCGTTGAAGTCGCCGAGGGAGACGACCTTGGCCTCCTTGTCGGCGGCCAGCAGCTGGGCGACGAAGGCCTGTTCCACGGTGGCCTGCTTGATCCGCTGCACCTCGGAGCTGCGGACCGGCTGCTGGAAGCGGCTGTCGATGCCCTGGTCGCCGCCCTTGCTGTTGAAGTGGTTGGCGATGACGAAGACCTTCTTGCCGCGGAAGGAGAACTGGCCGACCAGCGGCTTGCGGCTGTTGGTCCAGGCCTCGTCGTTCGGCTCGATCCGGCCGGGCGAGGCGGTCAGCGCGGTGCTCGCGCCGGTGCCGGTCACGCCGACGGCGGAGGTGGCGGCGCCGCCGGGGATGTCGGTGAAGGACACCCGCTGGGGGTTGAACAGGAACACCTGGCGGATGTTGCCGCCGGGCTCGCCGCCGTCCTTGCCGTCCTGCGGGTCGACCGAGCGCCAGTCGTAGGCCGGGCCGCCGGCCGCCTTGATCGCGGCGATGAACTTGGCCACGGTCTGGCTCGCGTCCACCGTGCCGTCGTTCTTGGCGCCGTTGTTGTCCTGGATCTCCTCCAGGGCGACGATGTCGGGCGAGCGCAGGTTGGTGACGACGCCCTGGGCCAGCTCGGCGAACTTGGCGTCCGGGTTGCCCGGGGCCAGGTTCTCCACGTTGTAGGTGGCGAGGGTGAGCTCGCGGTCGGTCGCCTGGGCGGTGACCTCGCGCTGGAGGTGGTTGTCCTTCAGCGTGCCCATGGTGCCGGCGACCAGGGTGTAGCCGCCGAAGTTGTTGTAGTCCAGCGGGCCGGTGGTGGTGCCGGTCAGCTCGTCGCCGACGTTGGCGACCGGGAAGGGCTGCTGGGTGACCGCGGCCTGCTGCTGGATCATCAGGCGGCCGACGTTGGGCTCGCGGTAGGACTCGTACAGGACGCCGCCGCGCTTGCTGCGCTGGTCCTGGCGGTCGGCGGCGACCCACAGCTCGTTGTACTTGTCGGTCGCCTGGATCACCCGGACGTCCTTGACCTGGACGAGCATGCCCTCCAGGGACTCGTAGAAGTCCAGGGTGTACTTCTCCGGGTTGAGCGCCACGCCGTCGACGGAGCCGTCCGCACCGGCCGGCGGGGCGTAGGTGCCGGGGATGTTGCGGGTGTCGACGACCACCGGGGCGGGCAGCGGGTTGCCGGCCGACAGGACGGTGACGCCCGGGGCGGAGATCTCGGTGAGGGACTGCGAGCCGCCGCTGAAGTTCGGGTAGTACTCGGTGACCTTGCCGCTGACCAGCACCGAGTCGCCGACCTTCACGGTCGGGTTGCCGCCGGTGAAGACGAAGACGCCCTCGCTGGTGGCCGGGTCGGCGTCCGGGTTCGGGTCCTGGAGCCAGAAGCCCTTGGAACTGCCGTACGCGCGCACGCCGGTGACGATGCCGGGCACGCCGGTGACGGGCTTGCCGGCCTGCGGGGATATCCGGGTGCCGCCCTGGATGTCGTGGATCCGCAGCGGGCCGACCTCGGTCGGGGCGGGGGTCGCGGGCGCGGCGGCGTTGGCCACCGGCAGCGGGACGAGCACCAGCGAGGCGGCCAGCGAGGCCGGGATCAGGGCGGCGCGCAGCAGGGCTCTGCGGGGGCGGGGTGCGGGGGCGGTGGTCACCGGGGCTGGACTCCTAGCTCCGTCGTGCGGCACTGGCGTGGCACGGCGGTCCGGGCGGAGGCGCGCTTCGAGCGCGCGCTACTCGCGTAGAGAAGAAGCGGGGGACGGACACCCACCCCCCGCGGCGCCCCTCAAGATACGCGCGTAGAAAATGCCCCGACAAGACCCTGCCGGTGAACTGTCGGTTCCCCGGAGATGACTTGACACCAGGTCAGCCCAGGATCCTCACAGCCCGCTCCCAGCCGACTCCCAGGAAGCCCCGATCCGCTCCACGACCAGCTCGCACAGCTCGTGGGTGCGCAGCGCGTCATGGGCGTCCAGGGTGTGCCCGGCGCGGACGGCCGCCAGGAAGGCCAGCACGCACTGCTCGATGCCGCGCTGACGGGCCACCGGCACCCAGTCGCCGCGGCGGCGGACGGTCGGCTGGCCGCGGTGGTCGACCACCTCGGCCAGGTTGCGCACCTCGCGCTTGGAGTCGCCGCCGGAGACCTCCAGCACCTCCTCGGTGGAGCCGGAGACCCGGTTCATGATGCCCAGGGCGGTGAAGCCGTCGCCGGCCAGGGTGAGGACGACGTGCTCGACCAGGCCGTCGCGGACCCGCGAGCGGACGTCCACGTGCTCGATCTCGCCGGGGGCCAGGAAACGCAGGGTGTCCACCACGTGGATGAAGTCGTCGAACACCAGCGGGCGTGCCGCCTCGGCCAGGCCCTCGCGGTTCTTCTGCAGCACGATCAGATCGCGCGGACGCTCCTTGGCCTGGACGTAGCCGGGCGCGTGGCGGCGGTTGAAGCCGACCATCAGCGAGCGGCCGGTGCGGTCGGCGAGGTCGACCAGCCGGCGGGCGCCGTCCAGGGTCTGGTCGAGCGGCTTGTCGACGTAGACGTCCACCCCGGCGGTGAGCAGCTGCTCCACGATCGGCACGTGCTGACTGGTCGCGGCGTGCACGAACGCCGCCCGGATCCCGCTGCCGATCAGGGCGCCGAGGTCGGTGAAGCGGTGCTCGGGGGCGATCCGGTGGGCCTCGCCGATCCGGTCCAGCTTCGCCGCGTCCCGGGTCATCAGCCGGACGTCCAGCCCGGGCAGCGCGGTGAGCACCGGCAGATACGCCTTCTGCGCGATGTCACCGAGCCCGATCACCCCGACCGGGAGAAGGCCGTCGGAAACAGGGGTCGAATTCATCGGATTCTCCACGGGTACGGCGACACATCGGCCCCACCCTATGCACCGGCTCCCCCGCGCCACCAACCCGCCGCCGACCCGCCGCCGAGGAGCCCTCGCGCTCACCGGGCGAGCTCCTCCTCCCGGACCTTCGCCGCCGGGACCTTTCGCGGGCGGGACGTTCGCCGCCGGCCGCACGGCGGGTGCGGGTGCGGGTACGCCCTCAGGGCCGGCGACGGCGCGATCCACCGCGGTCGAGTTGACGCCAGAGCATCAGCTCGACCGCGGTGGGAGGCAGTTCGGGGCAGGTCCGCTCGGGGTGACCCGCGCCGGGGCCCCGGGCGGGCGGATCCGGCGGGGCCGGGGGCGGGAACCAGCAGTTGCCGTAGGTGATCAGAACGCGGCCCACGCAGCGCAACAGGATGATCACCCCGGCGCGGGCCGGTAGGTACCACCGCACGTCAGGACGTGGCCGACGGGCGGCCGAACCAGTCGTCCAGTGCCTCCGCAAGCCGGGGCCGGGCATCCGCCCCGTCGCCGGCCCAGGCCACGTAACCGTCGGGGCGGACCAGGACGGCGGCGAGAGCCGGGTGGTCGGGGAACCCCGTCCGGGCCCAGCGGACGTCCGGGCGGCCGACGACGGCCGGCCGGTGTTCGGCGGCGGGCGTCGCGTCGAGCAGGACGGCGCGCCCGTCCTCGAAGACGGCAGGACCGTCGGGCGCCAGCAGATCGGGAGCGAAGCGACCGACCAGGGGGTGGCCCGCGGGGCGGCCGTGGTCGTAGGTGACATCCAGTGCGTGCAGCATCTCGATCAGCATCCGTTTCGCCTGGGGCACTTCGGCCAGGTCGGCGATCAGCTCGCGCACCGCGTCGATCTGCGGGCCGTGGCGCAGCAGCGCTGCCTGGGCACGGGAGTTGCGCAGGACCCGGGCGGCAGGGGCGTGCCGTTCCGCGGTGTAGGTGTCGAGGAGTCGGGACGGTGCGGTTCCGCGGACCACACGGGCGAGCTTCCAGCCGAGGTTGGCGGCATCCTGGACACCGAGGTTGACGCCCTGTCCGCCGAACGGCGAGTGGACGTGGGCGGCGTCGCCGGCGAGCAGGATCCGGTCACGGCGGTAGCTCACGGCCTGCCGGGCGTTGTCGTTGTAGCGGAACGGCGAGCGCACCCGCGCGACGGTCACCTCGACGCCGCTGACCCGGCGCAGCGCCGCCTGGAGTTCCCGCGCGGTGGCGGGGGCGTGACGGTCCGCGGGCGGGCGGTCGAATTCGAGGGCGACGACCTGGCCGGGAACGACGTCGACCATGAGCGCGCCGACGGGAGTCCGGGTGAATCCGCGGGGGAGCCTCTCAGGGCCGACCAGGGTGACGTCCTCACCGCCGACCGCGAACAGTGTGGGTTCGGTGCCGGGGAAGTCGAATCCGGCGAGTCGGCGGACGGTACTGCGTCCACCGTCGGCACCGACCAGGTAGCGGGCCCGGACGGTCCGGCCGTCGTCGAGTCGGGCGGCCACTCCGCCCGGTTCGGACTCCAGGGCGACGACGCCGCGACCGTGCGTCAACCGGACGCCGTGCTGCCGGGCGCGTTCGGCGAACACCTCGCGCAGAGCGGCGTAGGGCACCGGGAGCAGCGACACGTCGGAGTGCTCCCCGGCCGGATCCGTCAGCGGCACCATGGCAATGTGCCCCTTGGTGGCGCCGCCGTTCCCGAGCTTGGTCGAGGCGACCTGGCCGGGTGCCTCGGACCCCCGGGCACGGGCGGGGGCGAGGGTGGCGGCAGTGCCGATCAGCGTGCGCAGCGCCTGCTCGGCCGCCTCGACGATCGGCCTGTCCAGTCCGCGCAGTGCCAGGGTGCGCATCGTGCGGGTGGTGACTCCGCGCAGCGCGGGGCTGTCCGGGCGTCCGTTCCGGTCGAGTTTCTCGACCACGAGGACGGACGCGCCGGCCAGGCCGAGTTCGCCGGCGAGGAACAGGCCGACCGGGCCGCCCCCCACCACCAGCACGTCCGCATCGGGGCGGGCATCGGCGTCCATGACGGGACTTCCTTCCTCAGGGTGCGGTGACGGGGAGCACGGTGTGCAGGTAGCCGGCGAGTGCGGACGGGGTGGGGTTCTCGAAGATCTCCGTCAGCGGCAGATCGACGCCGGTGGCGTCCACCAGGCGGGTGCGCAGTTCGAACGCGGTGAAGGACGTGAGGCCCAGGTCGGCGAAGGAGATGTCCCCGGGCACGGCGTCGTGGGCGGCGTGCCCGAGAACGAACGCTGTGCTCCTGCGCACCAGCGACAGCAGCGCGTCCTGGCGCTGCTCCGCGGGCAGGTCCGCCAGGTGCGCGGTCAGACGGGTCCCGGACGCGTCGGGCGCCGCGGGGTCGTCGACGGGCCGGGCCCGGCCGAGCAGTTCGCGCAGCGACGGCGGAACGGGACTCCCGGCGAACGCGGTGAGCAGGTCGGTCAACGGGAGGTCGGCGACCAGCAGGGCGGCCTCCTCGCCGAGCATGGCGTGTCGCATCGCGTCCGCGGGGTCCGAGGGTTCGGCCCAGGTCACGCTGCGGCCGGGCAGCCCGGCGGCCCGGCGCTCACGGGCCACCGCGTCGTGGACGGCCCGCAGCGTCGTCGTCGACCCGGCGGAGCCCCCGCCGAGCAGCGGAGCGAGCGGAGCGAACAGGGCGAAGTGGGTGAGCGGCAGCCCGGCCGTCACCTCATGGAGCGCCAGCGCCGCGGCGGAGGACTGTTCGTCCGCCCCGTGATCGGCGAGGGCCGCCAGGTGCAGGACCGCGCTCAGCGGCCGATCCTCCGGAAGGTCGGCGAGGACGGCGGCCATCGCGGCCCGGTCGGTCGGGACGCGGTCACGGACCACGAGCCCGCAGCCGGGCGACGCGGAGAACCGCTCGGCCTGCCCGTCCCGGGCGAGGAGCAGAACCTGGGCGGCGCCGTGCTCCGCCGCCCACCGGATCGCTGCCGCGGTCGGCGCGGCCGGGCCGGCGGTGACCAGGACGGTGCCGGTCGTGCGCGCCGCCGGCCCGGCGGATCGCCCGGCCGTCCGGGCCAGGCGCCGAACCTGCACGCCGCCGGGCCGGATCACGGCGTGCTCGGGACCGGACGGATCGGCGAGCAGTGCGACCAGCCAGGACAGGACGCGCCCGGTGGGCTGCTCGGGCAGGTCCACCAGCCCGAACCAGGGGACGGGCGCGGCCCTGCGGACGTCGGCGAGCGACCACAGCCGGCCGGCGGCTGCTCCGGGCTCCGGCCCGTCGGGCTCGACGGCGGCGCGGGTGAGACACCACAGCGGCGCGTCCAGCCCGACCTCCAGCAGGGCCGCGTCGAGGCGTTCGGTGGCCTCCGCCTCGGGCGCGGGCTCCGCGGCCGACGGCGGGAAACGGTCGTGGCGGGCGAGCAGCGAGAGCACGCCCGTCGGTGGGACGCCGGCCGGGGCGGAGGCGAGGGCCGCGCGCAACGCTCCGGTCAGGTCCGAGTCGGCCGGACCGACGAGGACCGGGATCACCTCGGCGCCACTGTCCCGGAGGGCGGCGAGGACGGCAGCCGGGTACGGCTCGGCGGCGGCGTCCGCGGGCAGGACGGCGAGCCAGCAGCCGGAGAGCAGCGGTACGTCCGGCGGCGGGATCCGACGCCACCCGGGCCGGTACCCGGAGCCGCCCTCGGCCCCGGCCGGGTCGGGGCTGCGCGCGCCGGTCGGCGTGTTCGAGGGCTCGGCCGGGGTCGCGGAGCGGTCGCCGTCCTGCCCGGTCCGCCCGGTGGCGTCGGCGTGGTCGACGGCCCGGCACCGCTCGGTCGCGCCGTGGCCCGGGTCGGCCGGCCGCAACCAGTGGCGCTTCCGCTCGAACGGGTAGGTCGGCAGCTGTGCCGGAGCGGTGGGTGGGACCGGAAAGGCCGTCCGCCAGGACACCTCGACGCCTTCGACGTACAGGGCGGCCAGGGCGGCCAGCACCGATTCGGGCTCGGCACGGTCGTGGCGCAGCGACGGGACGACCACCCGCGGCGGAGCGGACTCGGATCCTCCGGCGGCGGCCGCCGGGGGACGCTGGGCGAGGGCGGCGAGCACGCTGTCGGGTCCGAGTTCGAGGTACGCCTCGATCCCGGCTTCCTGCAGCCGCCGCAGCCCGTCGTGGAAACGCACCGTGCCCCGCGCGTGCTCCACCCAGTAGTCGGGGGTGGCCAGTCGCCCGTCGGCGCTGTCCCCGGTGGAGCCGCAGACCACGTGGGTGTGCGGCGGGGCGAAGTCGAGTTCGGCGGCGGCCTTGCGGAGGCCGTCGAGCATCGGCTCCATCAGCGGCGAGTGGAAGGCGTGGCTCACGGTGAGCCGGCGGACTCTGCGGCCCTGGCGGCGGAGGCGCTCGGCGACCTCCTGCGCCTCCGCGGCCGCTCCGGACAGCACCACCGCCCGGGGACCGTTGACGGCCGCGACGCCGAGCCGGTCCTCCAGACCGGAGACGGCCTCCAGGAGCTCGGCCTCGGTGGCCTCCACGGCGATCATCGCGCCGCCGTCGGGGAGTTCCCCCATCAGCCGGCCACGGGCGGCGACCAGCCCGGCCGCGTCGGGGAGCGACAGCATTCCGGCGCAGTGGGCGACGGCCAGTTCGCCCACCGAGTGCCCGATCAACGCGTCCGGCCGGACGCCGAAGGCCTCGATCAGACGGAACAGCGCGATCTGGAGGGCGAACAGGGCCGGCTGTGCGTACTCGGTGCGGTCCAACAGCGCGGCCTCGGGGGTGCCCGCCCGGGCTCCGACGACCTCCCGCAGGGGCCGCGGCAGGTGCGGGTCGAGGGCCTCGCACGCCGCGTCGAAGGCGGTGGCGAAAACCGGGTGGGCGCGGTACAGCTCGCCGCCCATGCCGGGCCGCTGGCCGCCCTGACCGGAGAACATGAAAGCGACCCTCGGCGGGGCCGAGGCCCGGCCGGTCAGCAGACGCGTCGAGGTGCGGCCCTCGTGCAACGCCCGCAGACCCTCGGTGTACGCCTCACGGTCTCCGCCCACCACGACGGCGCGGTGCTCGAACGGGGTGCGGGTGGTCGCGAGGGCCCAGCCGATCGCCTCGTCAGCCTCCGTCCGGGTGCGCAGGTGGTGCAGCAGCCGGTGGGCGCCGCTCGCCAGCGCGGACGGCGTGCGGGCGGTGAGCACCCATGGGCGCGGGCCGGACACGCCGACCCGGCACGGGGCCGCGGCGCCGGCTCCGGTGTCGGTGTCCGTGTCGGTGTCGGTGTCGGTGTCGGTGTCGGAGCACTGTTCGACGATGACGTGGGCGTTGGTGCCGCTGATCCCGAACGACGAGACCGCGGCACGACGCGGCCGGTCCACCGCGGGCCAGGGAACGTCCTCGGTGAGCAGCCGGACCGCGCCGGCGGACCAGTCGACGTGCGGCGACGGCGCGTCGACGTGCAGGGTGCGCGGCAGCCGACCGTGGCGGATCGCCTCGATCGTCTTGATCACCCCGCACACCCCTGCGGCGGCCTGGGTGTGCCCGAGGTTCGACTTGACCGAACCCAGCCACAACGGCCGGTCCGCGGGCCGGCCCTGTCCGTAGGTGGCGAGCAGCGCCTGCGCCTCGATCGGGTCGCCGAGCGGGGTTCCGGTGCCGTGCGCCTCGACCGCGTCGACGTCGGCCGCGAGCAGCCGTGCCTCGGCCAGCGCTCGGCGGACCACCCGTTCCTGTGCGGGGCCGCTCGGCGCGGTCAGCCCGTTGCTGGCGCCGTCCTGGTTGACGGCGGTACCGGTGATGACGGCGTGCACGCGACGGCCGGCCCGGCGTGCGTCGGACAGCCGCTCCAGCAGCAGGACCCCGGCGCCCTCCGCCCACGCGGTGCCGTCGGCAGCGGCGGCGAACGGCTTGCAGCGCCCGTCCGGGGCGAGGCCGCGCTGGCGGCTGAACTCGACGAAGCCGCGCGGGCTCGGCAGCACGGTCACACCGCCCGCCAGGGCCAGCGAGCACGTCCCGTCGCGCAGGGCGCCGGCGGCCAGGTGGATCG
Organism: Kitasatospora sp. NPDC127116; assembly: GCF_042677365.1. Taxonomy (NCBI): domain Bacteria; kingdom Bacillati; phylum Actinomycetota; class Actinomycetes; order Kitasatosporales; family Streptomycetaceae; genus Kitasatospora; species Kitasatospora sp. NPDC127116. The sequence continues at coordinate 11,474 of NZ_JBHXTL010000056.1, read as the reverse complement.
CCACCAGTGAGGAGGAGCAGGCGGTGTCCAGAGTGATCGCGGGGCCGTTCAGGCCGAGCGTGTAGGAGACCCGGCCGGACGCGACGCTGGTCTGGTTGCCGATCGCGAAGCCCTCGATGTCGGCCGGGACACCGTGCACGGTCACCGGCCCGTAGTCCTGTGCGATGACACCCGCGTACACGCCGGTGTCGGTGCCCCGCAGCGTCGCCGGGTCGATGCCCGCCCGTTCGACGGCCTCCCAGGCGATCTCCAGCAGCAGCCGCTGCTGCGGGTCGGTGGCCTGGGCCTCACGGGGGCTCATTCCGAAGAACGCCGCGTCGAAATCACCCGCTTCGTGCAGGAATCCGCCCTGGTCGACGTAGCTGGTACCACGGTGCTCGGGATCCGGGTGGTGGACGGCGTCGAGGTCCCAGCCGCGGTCGGCGGGAAAGCGGGTGATGGCGTCGGTACCGGAGGCCACCAGCTCCCACAGGTCCTCGGGGCTCCGCACACCGCCCGGGTAGCGGCACGCCATGCCGACGACGGCGATCGGTTCGGTTCGCTCCGCCTCCACCTCCTGCAGGCGGCGGCGGGTCCTCAGCAGGTCGGCGGTGACCCGCTTCAGGTAGTCGGCGAGTTTGGCTTCCTCGGTCACGGCTGGCCCGGCCTCTCCGGTTGGGTGCGGTCCACGGCGGTGTGCGGCGGTGCGCGGCCCCGGCGCGCTGCTCATCGGCCGAGTTCCCGGTCGATCAGGGCGAAGATCTCCTCGGTGCTGGCGGCATCGATGCCGGCCTCCGGCGCCGTGTCCGGCTCGGCGGGCCGCAGGCGCTGCGCCATCGCCTCCAGGCGGGCGAGCAGTTCCTCCCGCGGCATGTCGTCGGGGTCTTCGGCGGTGAGCCGCGCCTCCAGACGGTCCAGTTCAGCGAGCAGCGTGGGCCCGGCCGGGGCGAGTTGGGCGAGCACGTACTCGGTCAGCTGCCCGGCGGTGGGGTGGGCGAAGATCACGGTCGCGGGCAGGCGCAGCCCGGTTGCGCGGTTGAGCCGGTTGCGGAGCTCAACGGCGGTGAGGGAGTCGAATCCGAGGTCCTTGAAGGGCCGGTCCGGTCGGACGCCGTCGGGCGAGTCGTGGCCGAGGACCAGGGCTGCGTTGCCGAGGACCAGTTCCAGGACGGCTCGTCGACGCTCCTCGGGGTCCCGGCCGGCCAGCTGGAGCGCCTCCGGCCGGGCGGCCCCGGCGGGGACGTCGCGCCCGGCCGGGCGGCGCACCAGGTCCTGCAGGACGGGGTGGAGCAGTTCGGTCTCGGCCTGCCGGCGCAGCGCCGCGAGGTCGAACAGGGCGGGGACCACGGCCGGGTGGCTGCCGTCCATGGCGAGGTCGAGCAGGCCGAGCGCGAGCTCCTCGCCCATCGGCAGGACGCCACCGCGCCGCAGCCGGGCCAGGTCGTCGCGGTCGAGGTGGCCGGTCATTCCGCTGGCCTGCGCCCACAGGCCCCAGGCGAGCGAGGCCGCGGGCAGGCCGCGGACCCGCCGGTGTCGGGCGAGCGCGTCCAGGAAGGCGTTGGCGGCGGCGTAGTTGGCCTGGCCGGGGGCGCCGACGGTGGAGGCCAGCGAGGAGAACAGCACGAAGTCCGACAGGTCGAGGTGTTCGGTGAGCCGGTGCAGGTTCCAGGCCGCGTCGACCTTGGCGCGCAGCACGGCGCGCAGCTTGTCCTCGGTGAGGTTGGCGACGGTCGCGTCGTCGAGCACCCCGGCGAGGTGCACGACCGCGGTCAGCGGGTGCTCGGCGGGTATGCCGGCCAACAGGGCGGCGAGCTGCTGTTCGTCGGCCGTGTCGCAGGACACGAGGTCGACGTGGGCGCCGAGGGCGGTCAGTTCCTTGGCGAGTTCCTCCGCCCCGGGTGCCTCGGGGCCACGCCGACCGACCAGCAGCAGGCGGGTGGCGCCGCGTTCCCGCACCAGGTGGCGGGCGACCATCGCGCCGAGGGTGCCGGTGCCGCCGTTGAGCAGTACGGTGCCCTCGGGGTCGCGCGGGACGGGCAGCGCGAGTGCGAGTTTGCCGGTGTGCCGGGCCTGTGAGAGGAATCGGAGCGCGTCCTTGGCCTGCCGGACGTCCCAGCTGTGCACGGGCAGCGGGGCGAGCACGCCCTCGGCGAACAGCCTTCCGAGATCGGCGAGCATCCGCCGGATCCGTTCGGGCCCGGCGTCGAGCAGGTCGAAGGCCCGGTAGCGGACGCCCCGGTGCTCGCGGGCGACGGTATCGGCGTCCCGGATGTCGGTCTTGCCCATTTCGACGAACCGGCCGCCCGGGCGCAGGGAGCGCAGCGAGGCGTCGACGAACTCCTTGGCCAACGAGTTGAGCACGATGTCCGCGCCCGCTCCACCGGTGCGCTCCGCGACCATGGCCTCGAAACCGAGTTCGCGGGAGGAGGCGATGCGTTCCTCGGGCACGCCGAGGGCGCGCAGCACCGGCCACTTGGCGGGACTGGCGGTGGCGAGCACTTCGAGGCCCCAGTGCTCGGCGAGTTGCAGGGCGGCCATGCCGACGCCGCCGGTGGCCGCGTGCAGCAGCACGCGTTCGCCGCGCCGGGCACCGGCGAGGTCCTGCAGCCCGTAGTAGGCCGTGAGGAAGACGATGGGGACGGTGGCGGCCTGCGCGTACGACCACCCGGCCGGAACGGGCGTCAGCATCCGGTGGTCGGTGACCGCGACGGGGCCGGTGCCGTGGGTGATCAGGCCCATGACCCGGTCGCCGGGCCGCAGCTCGGTGACGCCGGGCCCGGTCTCCAGGACGACGCCGGCGCCTTCGCCTCCCATCCGCCCGTCGCCCGGGTACATGCCGAGACCGATCAGCACGTCGCGGAAGTTCAGGCCGGCCGCGCGCAGCGCCACCCGGACCTGTCCCGGTCGTAGTTCCTCCCCGAGTTCGGGGCAGTCGGCCAGGACGAGGTTCTCCAGGCTCCCGCGCTCGGTCAGGTCGAGCCGCCAGGTCCGCCGGTCGGGAACCGCCAGGTCGGGGTGCGGTCCGGCGGAGCGGGCCAGACGCGGCAGGAGCACCGTTCCGGAGCGCAGCGCGAACCTGGATTCGCCGGCGGTGAGAGCCGCCGGCAGCGCGTCGAGGGAGTGCTCGTCGACGTCGACCAGACCGAACCGGTCGGGGCTCTCGGCCATCGCCGCGCCGACCAGACCCCAGACTGCCGCGCCGGCGAGATCGGGCGCGGGCTCGTCGGCCGTGGTGGAGACGGACCGCCGGGTGACGAGGACGAGCCGGGAGCCGGCGAGCGTCTCGTCGGCCAGCCAGTCCTGGAGCAGGCCGAGCAGCCCGGCGGTCAGCCGGTGGGTGTCGCCCGCGACGTCCTCCCCCTCCTGCGACGGCACGAGGACCAGTACGTGCTCGGGGCTGGGCGCACCGGCGGCGAGGGCGGCCCGGAGCCCGTCGAGGCTCAGGTGACGGATCGGCTGTTCGGGGTGGTCGGCCAGCCTGTGGGCCGCGTCCTCGGCGGCGGAACGACCTCCGGGGACGGGCGCGGCGAGCAGCACGAACGGGCCGGCCTCGGGCGCCGGATCGGCGGTCCCGGGCCGGGGCCGCCAGCCGAGGTGGAACATGCCGTCCCGGGCCTCACGGGTGCCTGCGGCGAGCCTGGCCGGGTCGATCGGGCGCAGTGTCAGGGCCGCCGCGTCGAGGACGGGGCGGCCGTGGACGTCGGCGGCGGCCAGCTCCAGCGTCTGCTCGCCGGTGGGTCGCAGCCGGACCCGCAGGGTGCGGACACCCGCCGCGTGCAGACGCACGCCGCTCCAGTGGAAGGGCAGGAGCAGGCCGTCCTCGGGCGGGTCGGCGACGAGCAGCGCGTGCAGACAGGCGTCGAGCAGCGCCGGGTGGATCCCGTGGCCGGTGTCGTCCGAGTCGGCGGCCAGTTCCACCTCGGCGTGCAGCTCGTCCCCGTCCTGCCACAGTGCGCGCAGGCCCTGGAACGCTCCGCTGTAGTGGTAGCCGAGGTCGGCGAGCCGCCCGTACACGCCGTCGAGCGGGACGGGCTGCGCGCCGGACGGCGGCCAGGCGGTGGCAGGGGTGGCAGGGGTGGCGGGCGGCTGCTGGGCCAGGGTGCCGGAGGCGTGGCGGATCCAGTCGCCGGGGGTGCCGTCGGGCGCGGTCCGGGAGTGGACGGTGACGCGGTGCCGGCCTTCGCCGTCCGCGGTGACGGCGACCTGGAGCTGCACCGCGTCCTCCTCGGGCAGCGGCAGCGGTGCTTCCAGGGTGAGTTCCTCCACCGCGCCGCCACCGACCCGGGCGGCGGCGTGCAGGGCGAGTTCGAGCAGCGCGGTGCCGGGGACGAGCACGCTTCCGGCCACCGCGTGGCCGGTCAGCCAGGGGTGGGTGCGCCGGGAGATCCGGCCGGTCAGCACCAGGGTTCCGGGTTCGGCGGTGCCCAGCGCCGCGCCGAGCATCGGGTGCCCGGCCGGCTCCAGACCCAGCCCGGCGGCGTCGCCGGCTCCGACCGGGGTGTCGATCCACAGCCGGCGGCGCTGGAAGGCGTACGTGGGCGGCACCGCCTCGCGGGACGGCGAGACGGTGCGCAGGGCGGTCCAGTCGACGTCCGCGGCCTGGGTGTGCAGTTCGGCTGCGGAGCGCAGGAAGCGGTCGGCGGCCGGTTCCTCGCGGCGCAGCGTGCCGACCGCGGTGACGGTCGTGCCGGACTGCTCGGCGGTCTCCTCGACGGCGGAGGTCAACACGGGGTGCGGGCTGGACTCCACGAACACGGTGTAGCCGTCCGCGGTGAGTCGGCGGGTGGCCTCGTCGAATCGGACGGGCCGGCGCAGGTTGCGGTACCAGTAGTCGGCGTCGAGGGTACCGGTGTCGATCGGGCCGGCGGTGACGGTCGAGTAGAAGGCGGTGTCGGCGGTACGCGGCTTCAGGCCGGCCAACGCCTCGGTGACCTCCTGTTCGATGGCCTCGACGTGCGGGGAGTGCGAGGCGTAGTCGACGGGGAGCGGGCGGACCTTCACTCCGGCCGTCCGGTACTCGTCGAGGAGTGCCCGGACCGAACCGAGGTCGCCCGCCACGACAGTGGCGTTGGGGCCGTTTACGGCGGCGATCTGCACGCCGGGCCGACCGGCCGCGAGCGTTCGGGCGACCTGCTCCGCGCCGAGCGCGATCGAGGCCATCGCGCCGGTGCCGGCCAGCCGGGCCACGGCGCGGCTGCGCAGGGCGACCGCGCGCGCGGCGTCGTCCAGGTCGAGCGCGCCGGCGACGTGGGCGGCGGCGATCTCGCCCTGGGAGTGGCCGACGACGGCGTCCGGAACCACGCCGACGGATCGCCACAGCCGCGCGAGCGACACCATCATCGCGAACAGCGCGGGCTGGACGACGTCCACACGTTGCAGCAGCTCCGCGTTGCCGTCGGTGCGCACCGCGTCCAGCAGCGACCAGTCGGTGTGCGGGCCGAGCGCGTCCGCACAGTCCTCCAGCGCGCGCCGGAACACCGGCGAGCGGTCGAGCAGGTCGCCGGCCATGCCCACCCACTGGGTGCCCTGCCCGGGGAAGACCAGGACGGTACGGCCCGCGGGTGCGACCCTTCCCTCGACCAGGTCGAGGGTGTCGCGCCCGGCGGCGAGGGCGTCGAGGGCGGCCGTCATCCGGTCGCGGTCGCCGCCGAGCAGAACGGCGCGGTGCTCGAAGAGGGTGCGGTCACCGGCCAGCGCGGCGGCGATCTCGGCATCGCCGGTCCGGGCGCCGCCGAGCCAGTTCCGGAGCCGGCCGGCCTGGGCACGCAGGGCCGCACCGGTCCGGGCCGACAGCACCCATGGCGGGGTCCCGGTGGCGACGGCCGGTTCGCCCGGAGCAGACGGCTCGACGGCCGGGCCCTCCTCGACGATCACATGGGCGTTGGTGCCGCTGATGCCGAAGGAGGACACACCGGCCCGCCGGGGCCTCTCGCGCCGCGGCCACGGCACCGGCCCGGTCAGCAGCTCGACACCGCCCGCCGCCCAGTCCACGTACGGCGAGGGCGTCCCGGCGTGCAGGGTGGGCGGCAGCACCTCGTGGCGCAGCGCCATCACCGTCTTGATCACGCCGGCCACGCCGGCGGCGGCCTGGGTGTGGCCGAGGTTGGACTTCACCGAGCCCAGCCACAGCGGGGCGTCCGGGGCGCGGTCGGGGCCGTAGACACCGAGCAGCGCGCCGGCCTCGATCGGATCGCCCAGCGTGGTTCCGGTCCCGTGCGCCTCGACGGCGTCGACGTCGGAGGGCAGCAGTCCGCCGTTCGCCAGCGCCTGCCGCAGGACGCGCTGCTGGGCCGGGCCGTTGGGCGCGGTGAGCTGGCTGCTGGTGCCGTCCTGGTTGACGGCGCTGGAGCGGACCAGGGCGAGCACGGGGTGCCCGTTGCGCTCCGCGTCCGAGAGCCGTTCGAGCAGGAGGAGTCCGCCGCCCTCGCCCCAGCCGGTGCCGTCGGCGGCGGCGGCGAACGGCTTGCAGCGCCCGTCGGGGGCGAGGCCGCGCTGGCGGCTGAACTCGACGAAGGTGTCCGGGGTCGCCATCACGGTGACCCCGCCGGCCAGCGCGAGTGCGGACTCGCCCCGGCGCAGCGACTCGGCGGCCAGGTGGATGGCGACCAATGAGGACGAGCAGGCGGTGTCCACGGTGATGGCGGGCCCGCCGAGGTCGAAGGTGTGGGCGACCCGACCGGAGGCGACGCTGCCCGCGCTGCCGCTGCCCAGGTATCCCTCGAAGGCGCCGGGCATCGGCCGCAGCCGACCGGCGTAGTCGTTGTACATGACGCCGGTGAACACGCCGGTCGAGCTGCCGCGCACGTCCTGCGGCCGGATTCCGGCCCGTTCGAAGGCTTCCCAGGCGAGTTCCAGCAGCAGCCGCTGCTGCGGGTCGGTGGCGAGCGCCTCCCGCGGGTTGAGTCCGAAGAACTCCGGGTCGAAGCGGTCGGCGTCGTAGAGGAAACCGCCCCGGGTGGTGTAGGTCCGGCCGGTCGCCTCCGGGTCGGGGTCGTACAGCGCCGCGGTGTCCCAGCCCCGGTCGGTGGGGAAGTCGCCGGTCGCGTCCCGCCCGTCGGCGACCAGCTGCCAGAGCTCCTCGGGGGTGCTGACGTCGCCCGGGTAACGGCAGCTCATCGCGACGATCGCGATCGGTTCGGTCCGTGCCTCGTCGGCTTCGCGCAGGCGACGGTTGGCCTGCTGGAGCTGGCCGGTCGCCCGCTTGAGGTAGTCGCGCAGTTTCTGTTCGGTCGTCACGTCGGTCCGTCCTCTCGGGGTCTGCGGAGACAGCCTTCGGTGGCCCATCAGGAGGCCCCGAGCTCGCGGTCGATGAAGTCGAAGATCTCGTCGTCGCTGACGTCCTCGAAGCCGTCCTCGTCCCCGGGTCCGGCCGCGGGCCGGTCGAGTGCCTGCAGCAGGTCCCTCAGCTGGACGAGCGCGCCGGCCCGGGCCGCGTCATCGAGTTCCGTCAGGGTCCTGGCGAGCTCCTCCAGTCCGGTGAACGCCGGCGAGGCGGCCGGCGCCGGATCCGTGGACCCGGTCAGTTCCAGCAGGTACCGGGCCAGGGCGTCCGGGGTGGGGTGGTCGAACATCACGGTCGTGCTCAGCCGCAGCCCGGTGAGCCGCTCCAGGTCGTTGCGGAACTCGACCGCGGTGAGCGAGTTGAAGCCCAGGTCGAGGAAGCCGCGGCCGGGCGGGACGGCGTCCTCGTCGAGGTGGCCGAGCGCCGCGGCGGCCCGCCGGCGCACCGTGTCGAGCAGCAGCTGTCCGCGTTCCGGCCCGGCCAGCGCGTCCAGCCGGCTCCGCAACCGGTCACCCTGCGTACTGCCGGCGGTCACCGCGCGGCCCGTCCCCGGCCGGGGGCGGGCCGGGACGAGGCCGCGCAGCACCGCCGGAACGGTACCCGCCTCCTCCTGCTCGCGCAGCGCGCGCAGGTCGAACCGGGCGGCCACCAGCGCGGACTGACGCGACGCCAGACTCAGGTCGAGCAGGGCGAGTCCGTCCTCGGCGGTCAGCGGGACCACACCGGTGCGGCGCAGCCGCGCCCACTGCGCGCCGTCGAGCGCCCCGGTCATGCCGCGGCCGGGCCCCTCGGCCTCCCAGCTGCCCCAGGCCAGGGAGGCGGCGGGGAGGCCCAGGTCGCGGCGCTGATCGGCCAGCGCGTCCAACATCGCGTTGGCGGCGGCGTAGTTCGCCTGCCCGGCCGAGCCGAGCACCCCGGCGATGGAGGAGAACAGCACGAACGCGCCGAGCGCCGTGCCCCGGGTCAGCTCGTCCAGGTGCAGCGCCGCGTCGCTCTTGGGCCGCAGCACGGCGTCCAGGTCCGCGGCGGTCAACGACCGCAGCACCCCGTCCGCGACCACGCCGGCGGCGTGGAACACCCCGGTGAGCGGGTGTGCCGCCGGAACGTCCCGCAGGACGGCCGCCAGTGCGGCACGGTCCGCGACGTCGCAGGCCGCAAAGGTCACGGCCGCGCCGTCCGCGGCCAGTTCGGCCGCCAGCTCGGCATCGGCGCCGCCGCGGCTGACCAGCAGCAGGTGGCTCACACCATGCCTCCGGACCAGGTGACGGGCAACCTGGCGGCCGAGCGCGCCGGTGGCGCCGGTGATCAGCACGGTGCCGTCGGGGTCCAGCACCGGGGCCGTCGCCTCGGCGTCGACGGACACCGGGGCCAGGCGCGGGACACGCGCCGCACCGTCCCGCAGGGCCACCTCGGGCTCGTCCCCGGCACAGGCGGCGAGCAGCAGCTCGACGGTGCTCCGCCCGTCGGTCTCCACCAGCCCGAACCGACCGGGGTGTTCGCGCTGTGCGGCCCGCACGAGTCCACGCACCGCCGCGTCGGCCGGCCCGTCGCCGCGGGTGAGCACGACCAGGCGGCTGCCGGACAGCCGCTCCTCCGCCAGCCAGGACTGCAGCACGGCGAGGAAGCCCGCGGTTTCCGTGCGCACCCTCTCCGCGGCTCGCGCCGTCGACGGGGCGAAGGCCGGGCAGGGCGCCACCACCACCTCCGGTGCGTCGCCGTCCGCGGCGGCGAGCGCGGCGACGTCCGGGTGACGTCCCGCTCCGGCCGGCAGGCCGACCGCCTCCGTCTCCGGGTCCTCGCCGCCCAGCAGCGCCCACCGCAGGCCGGCCGGCGCGGCCGGCAGGGCTGCCTCGACCCATTCCGTCGCGTACAGGCCGCCTCGTTCGCCACCGAGGACCCCGGTGGGAAGGGGACGGCAGGCCAACGAGTCGATCCGGGCGAGGAACCGCCCGTCCCGGTCCCAGGCCTCGACGCGTACGCGGTCCGCCGCGAGCTCGGTGATGCGGGCCCGCAGCGCCGTGGCGCCCGTCCCCGCCACCCGCACGCCGCTCCAGGCGAACGGCAGCACCGGCGCCGGGTCGTCCCGCAGCAGCAGGAATCCGTGCAGTGCGGAGTCGAGCAGGGCCGGGTGGAGCACGAAGCCGTCCGGGTCGGTGCCCTCCGGCAGTTCGGCCTCCACCAGTACGGTGCCGCCCTCGCGCCAGGCGGCGCGCAGTCCCCGGAACAGCGGGCCGTAGCCGAGCCCGAGGGCCGCGAGGTCCGGGTAGAACGTCTCGACGGACAGGGCGGTGGCCCCGGCGGGCGGCCACGGCCCGTGGTGGTCCGCCGGATCCTGCCCGGGCGTTCCGGCCGTGCCCGGGCTCAGCCGCGCCGTGGCGTGCTTCGTCCACCCCGTGGACGAGGCATCGTCCTCGGGCCGGGCGTACAGGGCGGCCGACCGATCCCCGTCGTCCCCCGGCGCGCCGACGACCAGCCGGAGCTGGAGCCCCCTGCCCGCGGGCAACACGACCGGGGACTCCAACAGCAGTTCCCGCACCTCGTCCGCGCCGACCCGGCCCGCGGTGTGCAGCAGCAGGTCGAGGATCGCCGTGCCGGGCAGCAGTACCGCTCCGGCGATCGTGTGCTCGACCAGCCACGGGTGGGTGGCCTCCGCCACCCGGCCGGTCAGGCTCAGCGCCTCCGACTCGGGGTCGTCCATCACCGCGCCCAGGAGCGGGTGGAGCACCTCTCCCAGACCTGCGGCCGAGACCTGCCCAACAGCCGGGGTGGGCTCCAGCCAGTAGCGCCGCCGCTGGAAGGGGTAGCTCGGCACCGCGAACGCACCGGTCCCGGGGTGATTCCCCGAGCCTCCGGTTGAGTCGAGCAGCGCCGGCCAGTCGACCTCGGCCCCGTGCACGTGCAGCCGGGCCAGCGCGACGGCCGCGCTGAGGTCCTCCGGCCGGTCGGCGCGCAGCACCGGCACCGCGACGGGCCGTTCGGCCCCGGCGGGCCAGCTGTCCAGGGCCATCGGCGTCAGGACCGCTCCCGGACCGAGTTCCAGCAGCACTTCGGCGCCCGCTTCCTGAGCCCGGCGCACCGCGTCGGCGAAGCGCACCGTGCCGCGGGCATGGCGCACCCAGTACTCGGCCGACCCCAGTTCCTCGTCACCGGCCGGCCGGCCCGTCAGTGCGGAGATCACCGGGACGGTCGCGGGCCGGTAGTCGAGGCCCTCCGCGACGACGCGGAACTCCGCCAGCATGTCGTCCATGTGCGCGGAGTGGAAGGCGTGGCTGACCGCCAGGCGCTTCGTCCTGCGCCCCGCCGTGGCGAGTTCGCGAGCCAGTTCGGCGACGGCGTCCTCGTCCCCGGCGATCACCACCGACGTCGGGCCGTTCACCGCGGCCAGGTCCACCGCGGACCCGTGGCGCTCGATCAGCGCCCGCACCTGCTCCTCGTCCGCCTCGACGGCGAGCATCGCCCCGCCCGGCGGAAGCGCCTGCATCAGCCGGCCCCGGGCCGTGACCAGCTTCGCCGCGTCCGGCAGCCCCAGCACGCCGGACACGTGCGCGGCCGCGATCTCACCGACCGAGTGCCCGAGCAGCAGACCGGGACGCACGCCCCAGTGCTCTAGCAGCCGGAACAGGGCCACCTCGAGGGCGAACAGCGCCGGCTGGGTGTACGCGGTTCCGTCGAGCAGTGCCGCCTCCGCACTCCCCGGATCGGCGAACACCACGTCGGCCAGCGGGCGTTCCAGGTGCCGGTCGAGTTCGGCGAACAACTCGTCGACGGCAGCGGCGAAGACCGGCTGGGACCGGTACAACTCCCGTCCCATGCCGGTACGTTGGCTGCCCTGCCCGGTGAACATGAACGCCACCGCCCCGGAGCCGGCGACGGCGCCGACCACGTCGGGAGTCGTGCCGCCCTCCGCCAGTTCGTCCAGGCCCACGAGATAGCCGTCCAGGTCGCGAGCGACGACCGCCGCGCGGTGGTTCCAGTGGGTGCGGGTGGTGGCCAGGGCCCGGGCGACGGCACCCGGATCGACGCCGTCGACCTCGCGCACGCTCCGGGCGAGGTTGACGGCCTGTTCGCGCAACGCCGCCTCGGAACGGGCCGACAGCACCCACGGAACCGGACCCGCCACCACATCAACCGGCGGGGAGGACGGCTGGGACTGCGGCTGTTCGAGAACGACATGCGCGTTGGTACCACTGATACCGAACGCGGAGACCCCCGC
>NZ_JBHXTL010000055.1:0-57641 GCF_042677365.1 Kitasatospora sp. NPDC127116 | reverse complement strand
CGGGTTTTTTTCCACTTTGTACACCTCGGGTTAGTTCGTTTTGTGGTAGAGCCGGCGCACCAACATGTGGCGCCGGCTGGAGGGCGGCCCGTCCGTTACCGGGTCGGGCGGGGGTCGCGGCCGGGCCGCCGTGACGTTTCAGCAGCCGCGGGCGGCCGCCGCCGCCCCTACAGGGCGCCCGGGCGCACCAGCCCGCTCTCGTAGGCGTACACGGCCGCCTGGACCCGGTCGCGCAGCTGCAGCTTGGTCAGCACATGGCCCACGTGCGTCTTCACGGTGGTCTCGCTGACGAACAGCTCGGCCGCGATCTCCGCGTTCGACAGCCCGCGCGCCACCAGCTTCAGCACCTCCAGCTCGCGCTCGGTCAGCGCGCTCAGCGCCTGCGGCGGCGCCTCGTCGCCCGAGGGCAGCTTGGTGGCGTACATGTCCAGCAGCCGGCGGGTGATGCTCGGCGCCAGCATCGCCGCGCCGTCCGCGACCACCCGGATCGCCTGCACCAGCTCCTCGGCCGGGACGTCCTTCAGCAGGAAGCCGCTGGCGCCCGCGCGCAGTGCCTCCACCACGTACTCGTCCAGGTCGAAGGTGGTCAGCACCAGCACCTTGGCCGGGCCGTCCCGCCCCGGGCCGGCGATCCGGCGGGTCGCCTCGACGCCGTCCATCCTGGGCATCCGGATGTCCATCAGCACCACGTCGGGCTGCAGCGCCCGCACCTGGTCCAGCGCCTGCTGGCCGTCGCCGGCCTCGCCGACCACCACGAGATCGGACTCGGCCTCCAGGATCATCCGGAAACCGGTGCGCAGCAGCGGCTGGTCGTCGACCAGCAGCACTCGGATCGTCACCTAGGACTCCTTGCTCATCGGATCCCCCGTGGGATCGCTCTCATCCGACGTACGCGCCAGCGGCAGCGGGTACGGCGGCGGGGTGCCGCCGAACTCCGGGCAGCTGGCCTGGTGGTCGCACCAGTCGCAGAGGCGGTTGCGGGTGGCCGGGAAGTCCCCGGTGGCCACCGCGTGGCCGATCCGTTCCCACAGCGCCTGGAGCTTGCGCTCCACCGCGAGCAGGTCGGCCTCGTCCGGGTCGTAGCTGACCACGTCCCCGCCGCCGCCGAGGTAGACCAGCTGGAGGCGCTTGGGGATCACGCCCTTCCAGCGCCACACCACCAGGGCGTAGAACTTCATCTGGAACATCGCCTTGCCCTCGAAGTCCCGCGAGGGCGCCCGGCCGGTCTTGTAGTCCACCAGCCGGACCTCACCGGTCGGGGCGACGTCCACCCGGTCGATGTAGCCGCGCAGCAGCAGCCCCGAACCCAGGGCCGTCTCCACGTAGAGCTCCCGCTCCACCGGGTGCAGCCGGGTCGGGTCCTCCAGCCGGAACCACTGGCCGACCAGCTTCTCGGCGTCCGCCAGCCAGCGGGTGAGCGCCGCGCCGTCCGGGTCCTCCGGGAACAGCGTGCCCAGCTCCGGGCGCTCGCCCAGCAGCCGCTCCCACTGCGGGCGCAGCAGGCCCAGCGCCCGCTCCGGCGTCCGCTCGGCCGCCGGGCTGTCGAACAGCCTCTCCAGCACCGCGTGCACCAGCGTGCCCCGGGTCGCCGCCGGGCTCGGCGGCTCCGGCAGCCGGTCGATCACCCGCAGCCGGTACAGCAGGGGACAGGTGAGGAAGTCCCCCGCTCGGGACGGGGAGAGCCCGGTCGGGGGTGCCGCCGGACGCACGGCGGCACTGCTGGTGTCGGTGTGCTGCATGGCTACGACCCTATTGCCCTTTCCTGTCATCCCGCTGCCACGGTGCTGCCACGGACGCGCGGGAGTGGGTATGAAGCCGGGGGGAGGGCCGCGCGGCGCCGGAGGGCGGCGATCACGTAGCGTGGGCGTACCGGGCACGACGGGGGAGACGACCGAAGGGATCACGGTGAGCGACAGCAGGGGGCAGCAGCCCTCCGACCGGCCACCGCGGGCGGGCGACGGGCGCCCGGCCGGGGCGCCGCCCGAGCGCCGCGGCGGCATCCTGATGGGCCGGCCCTTCGGCGTGCCCGTCTACGTCACCCCGTCCTGGTTCCTCATCGCCGCACTGATCACCTGGGTGTTCGGCGGACAGCTGGGCGACGTCCTGCCCGACCTCGGCGGCGCCCGCTACCTGGTCGCGTTCTTCTTCGCGGTCGCCTTCTACGCCTCCGTCCTGGTGCACGAGCTCGCCCACACCCTGGTCGCGCTGCGCTACAAGCTCGGGGTGCGGCGGATCCAGCTGCAGTTCTTCGGCGGGGTCTCCGAGATCGAGAACGAGGCGGAGAGCCCCTGGCGGGAGTTCTGGCTGGCCTTCGTCGGCCCGCTGCTCTCGCTGCTGCTCGGCGGCCTGTTCTACCTCGGGGTGCGGGCGGTGGAGCTCTCCACCGTGCCCGGGGTGCTGCTCACCGGCCTGATGATCTCCAACCTGGTGGTCGCCGCCTTCAACCTGCTGCCCGGCCTGCCGCTGGACGGCGGCCGGATGCTGCGCGCGGTCGTCTGGGCGATCAGCGGCAAGCCGATGACCGGCACGGTGGTCGCCGCCTGGGTAGGCCGCGGGCTGGCCGTCGCGGTGCTGATCGGCCTGCCGCTGCTGAGCGCCGCCCGCGGGGTCGAGCGCACCACCACCGACACCCTGGTGGACGCCCTGCTGGCCGCGGTGCTCGCCGCGATCATCTGGAACGGTGCCACCGGCAGCCTGCGCAACGCCCGGCTCAAGGAGGTGCTGCCCGGCCTGCGGCTGCGCGAGCTGGCCCGGCGGGCCGTCGAGGTCACCGCCGACACCCCGCTGGGCGAGGCGCTGCGCCGCGCCCGCGAGGCCCGGGCCGGCGCGGTGATCGTGGTGGACGGCCGGGGCGAGCCGATCGCCCTCGTGCGCGAGGCCGCCGTCCGGTCGGTGCCCGAGCACCGCCGCCCCTGGGTGGCCGTCGGACCGCTCGCCCGCGACCTCGAACCCGGGATGCGGCTGAGCGCCGACCTCGGCGGCGAGGACCTGCTGCGGGCCGTCCAGGCCACCCCGGCGGCGGAGTACCTGGTGGTCGAGGCGGACGGCCGGGTGTACGGCGTCGCCTCGCTCAGCGACATCGAGCAGCGGCTGACCGCCGCCGTCTCCGGCCGCTGACCGACGCCCGCCGATCATGGTGGTAGGGCGGGAGGCTCCGCTTCCCTTAGGATTGTCGGCATGTCCGAACCGACCGGTGCCGCCCGCAGACGCGGGCCCTTCCAGGTCGGGGACCAGGTCCAGCTGACCGATCCCAAGGGTCGCCACTACACGTTCACGCTCCAGGCCGGGAACCAGTTCCACACCCACAAGGGTGCGTTCCCGCATGACGAGCTGATCGGCGCTCCCGAGGGCACGGTCGTGCGCACCACGGGGAACGTCCCGTACCTCGCGCTGCGTCCCCTGCTCCCCGACTACGTCCTGTCCATGCCGCGCGGCGCCGCCGTGATCTACCCCAAGGACGCCGGCCAGATCCTGGCCATGGCCGACATCTTCGCGGGTGCCCGCGTGATCGAGGCCGGCGTCGGGTCCGGCGCGCTCAGCATGTACCTGCTGCGTGCCGTCGGCGAGCACGGCATGCTGGCCTCCTACGAGCGCCGGCAGGACTTCGCCGACATCGCCCAGGGGAACGTCGAGCGCTACTTCGGCGGCCCGCACCCGGCGTGGAAGCTCACCGTCGGCGACCTCCAGGACAACCTGGTCGAGACCGACGTCGACCGCGTCATCCTCGACATGCTGGCCCCCTGGGAGTGCCTGGACGTCGCCTCCGAGGCGCTCGTCCCCGGCGGCCTCATCTGCTGCTACGTGGCCACCACCACGCAGATGTCCAGGACCGTCGAGGCGCTGCGCGACCACGGCACCTTCACCGAGCCGCAGGCCTGGGAGACCATGGTCCGCACCTGGCACCTGGAGGGTCTGGCGGTCCGCCCGGACCACCGGATGATCGGCCACACCGGCTTCCTGCTCACCGCCCGCCGCCTGGCGGACGGTGTGGAGCCGCCGCTGCGCCGCCGCCGTCCGGCCAAGGGCGCGTACGGCGAGGACTACGACAACGGGGCGCCCGAGCCCACCCTCCAGGAGCGCGCCGCCGCCCGCAAGGCCGCCCGCGACACGGAGACGGAGCAGCCCGACCTGGGCTGAGCCCCGAAACCCACCGCGAAAGGGGTGGTACGAGCACACCGCTCGTACCACCCCTTTCGCATCCCGCCGATCACGGTGTGGGACGATGCTCGCGCACGCAGACCAGCTCCTGGAGCTCTGGAGGGGACGCCTGGTGGAGACCGCGGTCGGGACGACGACGGCGACGGCTGGACAGCGGACACCGCGGAGCCGCTCCGGGCCCGGGCACGCGCGCACCGCCCCCTGGCACTGGGCCGTCGCCCTGGCCGGCTGCGGCGCGGTGGTGGGGGCCGCACTGGCGGCCTCCCCGGCGACCGGCACCCCGGTGCCCGCGCACCCCGTGCCCACGTCCCTCGCGGTGAGCGCGGGCCCCGACCCGGCCCAGGTCCAACTCCCGCTGGACTGCGGCCCGTTCCCGGTCAAGACGGCGCTCAGCGTGTCCGCGCGGCTCGGCGACGGGCGCCCCGCCACGGTGGTCACCGCGCACTGCGCCACCGAGACCGGCACCCCGCCGGACGCCGTCCTGCTGCTCGGCTTCGGCCCGGGCGGGCGCCCGGAGGTGGTGGCCACGCTGCTGACCGAGCGCGAGAACCTCACCGTGAGCCGGATCGCGGTGCGTTCGGACGGCGCCATCACCGGCCACGCGCAGGGGTATTCGAGCGAGGACGTGCCGCGGTTCCGGCCCGACATCTCGGTCGACCTCACCTGGACGCACAGGAGCGGCGGCTGGGATCGCTCCCAGACCGCCGCCCCGCTCTCCGCCGTGTGACGGACCGGCCACCGCGCGGACCGACCACCGCGCGGACCCGCTGATCCGCGGGCCGGCTACTCCGCGTCCGGCCCGTACACCTCGACCCGGTCGGCGACCCGGCGCACGTGGATGCAGTCGCCGGGGCACTCCTTCGCCGAGTCCACCACGTCCTGAAGGATCGTCAGCGACACCGGGGCGGTCTCCCCGGGCTGCTGGCGCAGCTCGTCGTCCGGCCCCTTCACATAGGCCAGCCCGTCGATGTCGAGCTCGAAGACCTCGGGCGCGTACTGCACGCAGATGCCGTCGCCGGTGCACAGATCCTGGTCGATCCACACCTCCAGCTCTTCGGCCGCTGCCGCCGTCTGCTCGGTCACCGACATGGTCCCCTGCCGTTTCTGTCCCGGGTCGCCCCTATTCCTGGAGCAATCCCGCCATTCGTACAACGATCGGACCTCGACTTGTGGTCGCGATCGGATATCACTTCGCTCGACGATACATCTGGCCCGCTTTGGGTGGTGCGCGGTGGGTATCCCCCTTAGCAGAGGGGAAGCGCGCTGGGGCGAAGGTCGGACACGCCCGTTCCATCTTTCTTGATCTAGGGGTTTACGGACCCCTGGTCCCAGGTAGGGTCTGGAAGCGTCCAGCTCCCCGGAGGAGGTGAGGACCGTGGCAGCCCACGATGACGACTACAACCGCAGCACCGGCAGGCCCGCTCGTGGTTCCGACGAGGCCGCTCAGGTCTCGTACCTTGAGCAGGAAATCGCCGTGTTGCGCCGCAAGCTCGCCGACTCGCCGCGCAATTCGAGGATCCTCGAAGAGCGGATCGTCGAGCTCCAGACCAACCTGGCGGGCGTGACCGCCCAGAACGAACGGCTCGCCTCCACCCTGCGAGAGGCCCGCGACCAGATCGTGGCCCTCAAGGAGGAAGTGGACCGGCTGGCACAGCCCCCGGCCGGCTTCGGCACCTTCCTCGACGCGAACGAGGACGGCACCGCGGACATCTTCACCGGGGGGCGCAAGCTCCGCGTGAACGTCAGCCCGAGCGTCGCCCTCGACGAGGTGCGGCGCGGCCAGGAAGTGATGCTCAACGAGGCCCTCAACATCGTGGACGCGATGGCCTTCGAGAACATCGGCGAGATCGTCACCCTCAAGGAGCTCCTGGAGGACGGCGAGCGCGCCCTGGTGCTGGGG
The DNA here is from genome assembly GCF_042677365.1 of Kitasatospora sp. NPDC127116. NCBI lineage: Bacteria > Bacillati > Actinomycetota > Actinomycetes > Kitasatosporales > Streptomycetaceae > Kitasatospora > Kitasatospora sp. NPDC127116. The sequence goes on along the minus strand of NZ_JBHXTL010000055.1, from coordinate 51,583 downwards.
CACACCGACGAGGAGCGGGTGGTGCGCCTCGCCGAACCGCTGCGTGGGCTGACCATCCGGTCCGGGGACGCCCTGCTGCTGGAGCCCCGCTCCGGCTACGTCTTCGAGGTCGTCCCGAAGTCCGAGGTCGAGGAGCTGGTCCTCGAGGAGGTCCCGGACATCGACTACCGCCAGATCGGCGGTCTGAGCAACCAGATCGAGCTGATCCGCGACGCGGTCGAGCTGCCCTACCTGCACGCCGACCTGTTCAAGGAGTACGAGCTGCGCCCGCCCAAGGGCGTGCTGCTCTACGGCCCGCCCGGCTGCGGCAAGACGCTGATCGCCAAGGCGGTCGCCAACTCGCTGGCCAAGAAGGTCGCCGAGGTCACCGGCCGCCCCCAGGGGAAGAGCTACTTCCTCAACATCAAGGGCCCCGAGCTGCTCAACAAGTACGTGGGCGAGACCGAGCGGCAGATCCGCCTGGTCTTCCAGCGGGCCCGGGAGAAGGCGGGCGAGGGCACGCCCGTCATCGTCTTCTTCGACGAGATGGAGTCGCTGTTCCGCACCCGCGGCTCCGGCGTCAGCTCGGACGTGGAGAACACCATCGTCCCGCAGCTGCTCGCCGAGATCGACGGCGTGGAGGGCCTGGAGAACGTCATCGTCATCGGCGCCTCCAACCGCGAGGACATGATCGACCCGGCGATCCTGCGGCCCGGCCGCCTGGACGTCAAGATCAAGATCGAGCGCCCGGACGCCGAGGCCGCGAAGGACATCTTCTCCAAGTACCTCAAGGACTCGCTGCCGTTCCACCCGGACGACCTCAAGGAGCACGACAGCTCCGTCGGGGCCACGGTGGCCGCGATGATCCAGTCGGTGGTGGAGCGGATGTACTCCGAGACCGAGGAGAACCGCTTCCTGGAGGTCACCTACGCCAACGGTGACAAGGAGGTCCTGTACTTCAAGGACTTCAACTCCGGCGCGATGATCCAGAACATCGTCGACCGCGCGAAGAAGATGGCCATCAAGGACTTCCTCGACCACGGTCAGCGCGGTCTGCGCGTCTCCCACCTGCTCGCCGCCTGCGTGGACGAGTTCAAGGAGAACGAGGACCTCCCGAACACCACCAACCCGGACGACTGGGCCCGCATCTCCGGCAAGAAGGGCGAGCGGATCGTCTTCATCCGCACGCTGGTCACCGGCAAGCAGGGCGCCGAGTCCGGCCGCTCGATCGACACTGTCGCCAACACGGGGCAGTACCTGTAAGCACGCGGTTGTCCGGGCCGGCAGCGGTCCCCGGAGCTGTACGCACACCGTCCGGCTGTGGCGCCTCGCGGCCCCGCAGCCGGACGGCGCGTCTCCGGGCCCGCCGCTCGGCGCCGGGTTCTAGGCTCGACCCACCGTCCGCGGGCAGAGGCCCGGCGTCGGTGTTGTTCGGCGGTACGTCAGAGTGCTCCGCCCGTCGGGGGCGGCGCACCGGGCAAGGAGGGCCGCATGACCGTACGGCGCGTGATGGGCATCGAGACCGAGTACGGGATCTCCGTGCCCGGGCACCCCAACGCCAACGCCATGCTCACCTCGTCCCAGATCGTCAACGCGTACGCGGCGGCGATGCACCGGGCACGGCGGGCCCGCTGGGACTTCGAGGAGGAGAACCCGCTGCGCGACGCACGGGGGTTCGACCTGGCCCGCGAGGTCGCGGACGCCAGCCAGCTGACCGACGAGGACATCGGCCTCGCCAACGTCATCCTCACCAACGGGGCCCGGTTCTACGTGGACCACGCGCACCCCGAGTACAGCTCGCCCGAGGTGACCAACCCGCGTGACGCCGTGCTCTGGGACAAGGCCGGCGAGCGGATCATGGCGGCCGCGGCACAACGCGCGCTGGAACTGCCCAACGGGCAGACCATCCACCTCTACAAGAACAACACCGACAACAAGGGCGCCTCCTACGGCACCCACGAGAACTACCTGATGAAGCGGGCGACACCGTTCGCCGACATCGTCCGCCACCTCACCCCGTTCTTCGTCTCCCGCCAGGTGGTCACCGGCGCCGGCCGGGTCGGCATCGGCCAGGACGGCGCCGCGCACGGCTTCCAGATCAGCCAGCGGGCGGACTACTTCGAGGTCGAGGTCGGCCTGGAGACGACGCTCAAGCGCCCGATCATCAACACCCGGGACGAGCCGCACGCCGACGCCGAGAAGTACCGCCGACTGCACGTGATCATCGGGGACGCCAACCTCTCCGAGATCTCCACCTACCTCAAGCTGGGCACCACCTCGCTGGTCCTGTCGATGATCGAGGACTCCTTCATCGCCGCCGACCTCGCGGTGGACCAGCCGGTGCGCACCCTGCACCGGGTCTCCCACGACCCGACGCTCAAGCACCTGATCACCCTGCGCAACGGGCGCCGGCTCACCGCCGTCCAGCTCCAGCTGGAGTACTTCGAGCTGGCCCGCAAGTACGTGGAGGACCGCTTCGGCACCGACGCGGACGAGCAGACGGTGGACGTGCTGGCGCGCTGGGAGGACGTCCTGGGCCGGCTGGAGCGCGACCCGATGTCGCTGTCCCGGCAGCTGGACTGGATCGCCAAGCGGGAGATCCTGGAGGGCTACCGCAGCCGGGACGCCCTGGAGTGGGACAACCCGCGACTGCACCTGGTCGACCTCCAGTACAGCGACGTACGGCCCGAGAAGGGCCTCTACAACCGTCTGGTGGCCCGCGGGCGGTTCGAGCGGCTGGTCACCGAGGACGAGGTGGAGCGGGCCGTCTCCAAGCCGCCGGAGGACACCAGGGCGTACTTCCGCGGTCGCTGTCTGGAGCAGTACGCGGACCACGTCGCGGCGGCCTCCTGGGACTCGGTGATCTTCGACCTGCCGGGCCGGGACTCGTTGCAGCGCGTCCCCACCCTGGAGCCGCTGCGCGGCACCCGCAACCACGTCAAGGAGCTGCTGGACCGCTGCCGCACGGCCGAGGACCTGCTCCGGGTGCTGGCCGGCGGGTAACTTTTCGATCACCATGGGTGAACGTCCGCCGAATGGGAATCATTCGGGGTGGCAGCGGGTGTTGGACAGGAAGCGCCACCGGCGAACCGGGAGCGGCAGTCGCACCTTGTGTATAGGGTCGGTGCAGCAAGCAACGACCGAACCGTGCCAGACGAATCGAGCGGGGTGAGGGAAATGGCGAGCAAGGACACCGGCGGCGGCCAGCAGCGGGCAAACCGTTCCTCCGAGGAGGTCGAGGAGCAGGCCGCGGAAAGCCAGAATTCCGACGACCTCAAGGAGCGCCAGGAAAAGCTGAGCGACGACGTCGACGCGGTGCTGGACGAAATCGACGAGGTCCTCGAGTCGAATGCCGAGGATTTCGTGCGCGGATTCGTCCAGAAGGGCGGGCAATAGCCCGCACCCGGGCATTCCGAATTCACGGTCGCGACCGTCCGGGGCGGCCGGGCGGCGAGCACCGCCCGGCCGTCCGGCACCGGCCCCTCCACCCGTGGACAGTGATCGTCGGGCGGGTAGGGTGCGGGCAGCGCGCGCTTCAAGCTACCTGGAAGGAATCGTGTGGAAGCCAACACTCGTGGCACCGGGCGTCTACCGGCTGCCTTCCTGACCCCGGGGTCGTCCTCGTTCATCGACTTCCTCGCCGAGCACAAGCCGGAGCTGGTCCCCGGTCGCCGCGGGCTCCCCGAGGGCGCCGTGGTCGAGGCCCCGCACGGGACCACGATCGTGGCCGCGACCTTCGACGGCGGCGTGGTGATCGCGGGTGACCGCCGGGCCACGATGGGCAACGTGATCGCCCAGCGCGACATGGAGAAGGTGTTCCCGGCCGACGAGTTCAGCGCGGTCGGCGTGGCCGGCACCGCGGGCCTCGCGATCGAGATGGTCCGGCTGTTCCAACTGGAGCTGGAGCACTACGAGAAGATCGAGGGCACCACGCTCTCCCTGGAGGGCAAGGCCAACCGGCTCACCACCATGATCCGGGGCAACCTGGGCATGGCGATGCAGGGCCTCGCGGTGGTGCCGCTGTTCGCCGGCTACGACCTGGACCTCGGCCGCGGCCGGATCTTCAACTACGACGTCACCGGCGGGCGGTCCGAGGAGCGCGGCTTCACCGCCACCGGCTCCGGCTCGGTCTTCGCGCGCGGCTCGATGAAGAAGCTCTACAGCGAGGGGCTGACGGCCGACCAGGCCGTCACCATGGTCGTCCAGGCGCTGTACGACGCGGCCGACGACGACTCCGCCACCGGCGGCCCGGACCTCGCCCGCAAGATCTTCCCGATCGTCTCGCTGATCACCGAGGACGGCTTCCGCCGACTCACCGAGGCGGAGGTCACGGAGGTCGCCGTCGCCATCACCGACGAGCGCCTGGCCCGGCCCAACGGCCCGCAGGCCCCGCTGATCTAGGGGGTGTCCTGTGGATCTAGGCGGACCCGGCTGAGTTCCACAGGACACTCCCCACGCCACCACCTCACAGGAAAGGGACGACCGCCGGTGTCGACACCGTTCTACGTCTCACCCCAGCAGGCCATGGCGGACCGCGCGGAGTACGCCCGCAAGGGCATCGCGCGCGGCCGCAGCGTGGTCGTGCTCACCTACGCCGACGGCATCGTCTTCGTCGCGGAGAACACCTCCAGGGCGCTCCACAAGGTCTCCGAGATCTACGACAAGATCGCCTTCGCGGCGGTCGGCCGCTACAACGAGTTCGAGAACCTGCGCATCGGCGGCGTCCGCTACGCCGATCTGCGCGGCTACTCCTACGACCGGGCCGACGTCACGGCCCGGGGCCTGGCCAACGTGTACGCCCAGACGCTGGGCACCATCTTCTCCTCGGTCGGCGAGAAGCCGTACGAGGTCGAGCTGATCGTGGCCGAGGTCGGCCGCACCTCCGACAACGACCAGATCTACCGGCTCACGCCGGACGGCTCGGTCGTGGACGAGAAGAACTACGTGGTGGTCGGCGGCAACGCCGACTCGATCGGCAACTACCTGGGCCAGCGCCACCGGGTCGGCCTGAGCCTCACCGAGGCGGTGAAGGTCGCGGTGGACTCGCTCGCCCGCGACCCCAACGGCGGCAGCCCGCGCAGCCTCACGCCGGAACAGCTGGAGGTCGCGGTCCTCGACCGCCAGCGGTTCCAGCAGCGCAAGTTCAAGCGGATCCTGGGCAACCAGCTGGGCCGGCTGCTCGACGGGGACCAGTCCGCCGAGGCGGACGACGACGACAACCCGGCGGACGGCACGCCGGTGTAGCAGTACCTGTGGAGTTCCGTACGGCGGCCCCGCCGCCGTCGTGCGGGACTCCGGTGCCCCTGCGGCGGCCCAGCCGTCGTGGAGGCGGTTTCGGACAGCTCCGACAGAGAATGGAGTGCTCATGGACCGCCGGATTTTCGGGCTGGAGAACGAGTACGGCGTGACCTGCACGTTCCGCGGGCAGCGGCGGCTGTCACCGGACGAGGTCGCGCGGTACCTGTTCCGCCGGGTCGTCTCCTGGGGCCGAAGCAGCAACGTCTTCCTGCGCAACGGCGCCCGCCTCTACCTCGACGTCGGCTCCCACCCCGAGTACGCCACCCCCGAGTGCGACGACGTCGTCGAGCTGGTGACGCACGACAAGGCCGGCGAGCGGATCCTCGAAGGCCTCCTGGTGGACGCCGAGCGGCGGCTGCACGAGGAGGGCATCGCGGGGGACGTCTACCTCTTCAAGAACAACACCGACTCGGCCGGGAACTCCTACGGCTGCCACGAGAACTACTGTGTGGCCCGGCACGGCGAGTTCTCCCGGCTCGCCGACGTGCTGATCCCGTTCCTGGTCACCCGGCAGCTGATCTGCGGCGCGGGCAAGGTGCTCCAGACCCCGCGCGGCGCGGTGTTCTGCGTCAGCCAGCGGGCCGAGCACATCTGGGAGGGCGTCAGCTCCGCCACCACCCGTTCGCGCCCGATCATCAACACCCGGGACGAGCCGCACGCGGATGCCGAGCGCTACCGCCGGCTGCACGTGATCGTCGGCGACTCCAACATGTCCGAGACCACGACGCTGCTCAAGGTCGGCTCCACCGACCTGGTGCTGCGGCTGATCGAGGCCGGCGTGGTGATGCGCGACCTCACCCTGGAGAACCCGATCCGGGCGATCCGCGAGGTCAGCCACGACCTCACCGGCACCCACCAGGTGCGGCTCGCCAACGGCCGGGAGGCCAGCGCGCTGGACATCCAGGAGGAGTACTACACGAAGGCCCTGGAGTTCGCGGACCGCAAGGGCATCAACACCGGCACCGTCGGCCGGGTGCTCGACCTGTGGGGCCGCACCCTGGAGGCCGTCCGCACCGAGCGGCTGGACGGGGTGGCCCAGGAGATCGACTGGATCATGAAGTACAAGCTCATCGAGCGCTACCGCGAGAAGCACGGGATGAGCATGTCCAACCCGCGGGTGGCCCAGATCGACCTCGCGTACCACGACATCCACCGCCGCCGCGGCCTGTTCTACCTGCTCCAGGGCAAGGGCCAGGCGCAGCGGGTGACCACCGACCTCAAGACCTTCGAGGCCAAGTCGATCCCGCCGCAGACCACCCGGGCCCGGCTGCGCGGGGACTTCATCCGCCGGGCGCAGGAGCAGCGCCGGGACTTCACGGTGGACTGGGTGCACCTGAAGCTGAACGACCAGGCGCAGCGCACGGTGCTGTGCAAGGACCCGTTCCGCTCGGTGGACGAGCGGGTGGAGAAGCTGATCGCGGGGATGTAGTGGAGGCGGTGTGATCGAGGCCTTGTGATCAAGGCGGTGGCCGGCCCCGGTGGTGTCTACCGGGGCCGGACGCGTGCCGGGCATACGCTGTCCGTCGAGTCAGGAGAGCCGACTTCGACCGACAGTTAGGACCACCGTGCGCCGCACCGCCGGTTTGCTTCTCACCCTGCCGTTGCTGCTCGCGGTCGCCTGCAGCAGTTCCCCCAAGGCGGCCGGCCCGGCGACGCCGTCCACGGCGAGCGCCGCCCCGACGGTCCCCGCGCCGGTCGCGGAGGCGTCGCCGATGCCCACTCTTTCGGGTGGCGGATTCGGCAGCAAGGCCACCATCACCATTCCCGAGGGCCAGCAGCCCAGCGGCCAGTTCGTGGTGAACACGGTCATCGAGGGTGAGCGGGCGACCGTCAACAAGGGCGACTGGGTGACGGTCAACTACACCGCCAAGGACTGGACCACCGGCAAGGACCTGCCGAGCTCGTACGACGCCAACGGCAAGCCGCAGCTCTACCAGGCGGGCAGCGGGCAGCTGGTGCCGGCGCTGGACCAGAGCGTGATCGGCAAGAAGGTGGGCTCCCGGCTGCTGGTGGTGGCCCCGCCGGAGGCGGCCTTCGGCGAGCAGGGCTCCAGCCAGCTTGGCGTCAGCAAGGGCGACACCGTGGTGTTCGTGCTGGACATCATGGAGAGCCTGCCGCCGGACTCCACGCTCACCGGGACGATGACCGAGCCGCCCGCGACGCTGCCGCAGGTCAAGGACAACGGCAAGGCGCCGGTGACGATCACGATCCCGGAAGGGCAGGCCGCGCCCACCGACCTCCAGCAGGCGGTGCTGATCAAGGGCGAGGGCAAGCAGGTCAAGAGCGGGCAGACCCTGGTGGTGCAGTACACCGGGGTGCTGTGGGCCAACGGCCAGCAGTTCGACTCCTCCTGGACGCACGGCGGCGCGCAGGCGGTGCAGATCGGCACCGGCAGCGTGATCGAGGGCTGGGACAAGGGCCTGGTCGGGCAGAACGTCGGCAGCCGGGTCCTGCTGGTGGTCCCGCCGGCGCTCGGCTACCAGGACAAGGCGCAGGGCTCGGTGCCGGCGAACTCGACGCTGGTCTTCGTGATCGACATTCTCGAAGCGGTCTAGGAACTCACCCAGGGGATTCCGTACGCTTGGGCGGACGCTCGTACAGCGAAGCGTCCGCCCTCATCCTGAGCTGTCATACTGCCCACGCACTGTGGCAGGCGCCGCCCGGTGCCGAGGTCCGGGCGGGCGGTGCGACATCAGGCCGGCGTGCCCACGCCGGACGCAGACCTGGAAGACCTCGTGGCGAGATGGATGGGGAGTCATGACTGAGAAGACGCCGAGCCCGGGCGGGGCCGGTACCGCGGCGAACGACAGCTCTGCGGGTGACCCGGCCGCCTCCCGTCCCGGCGGCCCGGTCGGCGGGGACCGCGAGTCGATCGTCGTCCCCCCGGCGATCCTGGCGCAGCAGGCCGGCTGGGCGCAGCCCGGCGAGGCGCCGCGCCCCGCGGGCGGGACCAGGACGGACGACGACGCCCCGCAGATCTTCGCCTCCAACGTGCGCAAGACCGACAGCTCGGAGGCCGGGTACGACGAGAACCCGCCCGGTGTCGGCAAGCTGGGCGTGATCCTCGGTACGGTGCTGGCGCTGCTGCTGGTCGGCAGCGGCATCACGCTCTACGTGGTGAACAAGGACGGCTCCAAGGACAGCGCCGCGGCCAAGCCGGACGCGGCCAAGAGCGCGCCGCCCACGCCGACCGCCGAACCGGTGCCGCCGATCAAGGACAGCGCCAAGGTGCTGCCGACGGTCGCCGGGGACTTCGGCAAGAAGGCCGAGATCCAGGTGCCGGGCGAGGCCTCCGACGGCTCCTTCGTCGTCAAGGTGCTCACCGAGGGCACCGGCGCCAAGGTGGAGAAGAACTCCTGGGCCTCGGTCGACTACACCGCCAAGGACTGGAACACCGGCAAGGACATCCCGAGCTCGTACGACGCCGACGGGAAGCCGCAGATCTTCCAGGCCGGCACCGACGCGCTGATCCCGGCCCTGGACCAGGCCGTGATCGGCAAGAAGGCCGGCAGCCGGCTGCTGGTGGTGGCCCCGCCGGCCGCCGCGTTCGGCGCCCAGGGCAAGGCCGACATGTCGATCGGCCCCAAGGACGACCTGATCTTCGTGATCGACGTCCGCAACGCCAACGCGCCCGACGCCGTGGTGAGCGGAACCGTCACCCCGCCGCCGGCGGACTTCCCGCAGGTCAAGGACAACGGCAAGAAGCCGGCCGAGATCACCCCGGTGGCCGGCGCGAAGGACCCGACCGAGCTGAAGTCGCACGTCCTGATCAAGGGCACCGGGCCGAAGGTGGAGAAGGGCGAGAAGGTCGTCGTCCAGTACACCGGCGCGCTGTTCTCCAGCGGCAAGGTGTTCGACTCCTCGCTCAGCAAGGGCCAGGCGTTCACCTTCCCGGTCGGCGGCGGCCAGGTCATCCAGGGCTGGGACCAGGGCCTGGAGGGCCAGACCGTCGGCAGCCGGGTCGAGCTGGTGATCCCCGCCTCGCTGGGCTACGGCGACAAGGGCCAGGGCGACATCCCGCCCGGCGCGACGCTGGTCTTCGTGGTGGACATCCTCGACGCGGGTCAGGGCTGATCCACTTTCGGGTGACAATGGTGTACGTGTGACCTCCGGGTCCGGCCGCGTGGCCGGACCCGGACGGGCGGCGGGCGCCCGTACCGTGGTCCGGGAAGAACGGACCGGGTGCGGGCGCCCGCCGCTTGGTCGTGACAGCAGAGCGAATGTGAGAAGAGGGACTGTGAGCGTCAACCTCAACGAGAAGCCCGAGATCGACTTCCCGATCGGCGACGCCCCGACGGAGCTGCAGATCCGCGACATCGTCGTCGGTGACGGCGAGGAGGCCAAGCGGGGTCAGAACGTCAGCGTCCGCTACGTCGGTGTGACCTTCGAGACCGGCGAGGAGTTCGACGCGAGCTGGAACCGGAGCCCCAACGAGTTCCGCTTCCCGCTGGGCGGCGGCCGCGTCATCAAGGGCTGGGACCAGGGCGTCGTCGGCATGAAGGTCGGCGGCCGTCGCGAGCTGACCATCCCGGCGCGCCTGGCGTACGGCAACCAGTCGCCGACGCCGCTCATCCCGGCCGGCTCGACCCTGATCTTCGTGGTCGACCTGCTGGCGGTCTGAGCCTGCTCGCGCCGTGGGCCGGACCCCTCCGGGGGCCCGGCCCACGGGCATGTCCGGGGGTGTTCGGGGATGCCGCTTTTGCGGTGCGTACCGCTACCGGTACGGTCGGTCCCGCCGGGTGGTGATCGCCCGGTTGGCGCACCCCGCGCTCGGCGCGGCACACCGGAAGGGTCAGCGATGGCGATCGCGAAGGCAGAGCGGCTGATGAATCTCGCCCTGTGCCTGATGAACACCCGACGTCCGCTCTCCAAGAAGGAGCTGCGGGAGTCCATCGAGGCGTACCGCGAGGCCTGGCAGAACGGCAGCGAGGACGCCTTCAACCGGATGTTCGAGCGGGACAAGGACGACCTGCGCGAGCTCGGCCTGGTGATCGACGTCGACGAGAGCACCCTGGACGGCGAGCTCGGCTACCTGGCCCGCGCCGACCGCAACCGGCTGCCCGAGATCGCCCTCGACGCCGAGGAGGCGGCCGCGCTGACCCTGGCCGCCCGGGTCTGGCAGCAGGCCAAGATGTCCGGTGCGGCCAGCGGCGCCCTGCAGAAGCTGCGCGCGGCCGGGGTGCCGTTCGCCGAGGCCGAGGGCCGCACCGCCCTGGAGCCGCGCATCCCCGCCCGGGAGGCCGCGTTCGAGCCGCTGCTCACCGCCGCCCGGGACCGCCGTCCGGTCTCCTTCGAGTACCGCAAGGCCGGCGCCGCCGCCGCTGAGCAGCGCAGCGTCGAGCCGTGGGCGCTGGAGTGCTGGCGCGGGCACTGGTACCTGGCCGGGTACGACCGCGACCGCGGCGACGCCCGGGTGTTCCGGCTCAGCCGGATCACCGGCAAGGTGAAGGCGAGGTCCGGGGCGTTCCTCGGCACCGTGCCCGAGCACGTGGACGTCCGGGCCACCGTGGCGAAGTTCGCGGGGGAGGGGGCCACCGCCACCGCGACCGTCCGGGTCCGCCGGGGCGCCGGCTTCCCGCTGCGCACCAAGGCGCTGGGCAGCACCCGGGTGGACGAGGCCTGGGACGAGCTGGAGATCCCGTACGGCAACGGGCTGGGCGCGGACCTGGCCGAGTTCGGGCCGGACGTGCTGGTGCTCGGGCCGGAGGAGCTGCGGGCGGATGTGGTCGACCGGCTGCGGGCGGTCGCGGGTATCGAGGGAGAGCGGCCGTGAGTAATGCCATCGACCAGACGCGACGGATGCTGTCGCTGGTCACCTACCTGCGCGAGCGGCCCGGGGCCGAGGTCGCCGAGGTGGCCCGGGCGTTCGGGATCAGCGAGCGCGAGCTGATCGCGGACCTCAACGTGCTGCCGATGTGCGGCACCAGCTTCCGCGGCGGCGACCTGCTCGACATCGACACCGACGGCGAGCGGATCTGGTGGCACAACGTCGACGACGTGGCCCAGCCGCTGCGGCTGGCCGCCGACGAGGCGACCGCGCTGCTGGTGGCCGCCCGCGCGGTGGCCGGGCTGCCGGGCCTGCGGGCCGGGGACCGGGAGGCGCTCACCCGGGCCGTCGCCAAGATCGAGAACGCGGCCGGGGAGAGTGCCGAGGGCAGCGCCCGGGTCGGCGTGACCTTCGAGGCGGAGAGCCACGTGTTCGCCGACATCGACCGCGCGCTCAGCGAGGGCCGCCGGCTCTGGCTGCGCTACTACTCGCACGGGCGCGGCGGGATGACCGAGCGCGAGGTGGACCCGATCCGGCTGCTCACCGAGGGCCACACCTACCTCGAGGCCTGGTGCCGCACCTCCGAGGACCACCGGATGTTCCGGCTCGACCGGGTCGCCGAGATCCGCGTCCTGGACGTCCCGGCCGACCCGCCCCGGCGCGAGCCCCGCGACCTGAGCGGCGGGCTGGTCAACCCGGCGGCGGACGACCCCGAGGTGGTCGTCGAGGTCTCCTCCGGGGGGCGCTGGGTGGCCGAGTACTACACCCACGACCGGGCCGAGGAACTGCCCGACGGCGGGCTGCGGATCACCCTGCGCAGCGCCGACCCCTCCCAGCTGCGCCCGCTGGCGCTGCGGCTGGGCCGGGACGGCCGGATCGTCTCGCCGCCCGAACTGGCCGAGCAGGCGCGCTCGGCCGCGCGGGAGGCGCTGGCCGCCTACGGGGAGGGGCGGGCCTGAGCGGTGGAACCCGGGACCAGATTCAAGGTGTACTGCTCCGAGTGCCGGGAGAAGGTGGAGCTCCCGGCCGAGGACTTCCGCCTGACCCTCGGTCGCACCCCGGCCCAGGCGCACTACAGCTTCGGCTGCCCGCGGTGCGGTGCGGCGGTGCGCAAGCCGGCCGGGGAGAAGATCGTCGAGGCGCTCACCGGGGCCGGGGTGCGCACCATGCGGCTCGTCCCGGCGGAGGGGTGACCCCCGTATAGGGTGGGCGCATGTCCTGGATGCTCGTCGCCGCCGTCCTGCTCGCCACCGCGGGCCTGCTGGTCCTCGGGGTCCTCGCGATCCGGCTCTGGCTGGACGTGCGGGCGCTGGCCGAGGGCGTGGACCGGGCCTCGCGGGCGCTGGCCGCGGCGGCCGAGGACCTGGCGGACGCGATGCCGGCGGCGAACGCCCCGGCGGCGGAGCGGGTCCCGGCCGCCTAGCACGGCGCGGCTCCGGGTGGTACGGGGGCTGCTGCGCGCGGGTGGGGGCGGGTTACGCTCTCAGTTGGCTCCTGAACCGCGTACCGGGGGCCGCTGTCCTGTTCGGGCGGCCGTCGTCGTGGCGTCATCCGCAGCGGTTACCATCCGCAGCGGACGGCCCGTCGGGCCGCCATGACTGAAGGTGGTCGCGCATGCGCATCTCGCCGACCGCGATCGTGGTGATCGTGGTTCTCGCCATCCTGCTGTTCGGAGCCAAGCGGCTGCCCGACCTGGCGCGCTCGCTGGGCAAGTCGATGCGGATCCTGAAGAGCGAGGCCCAGGCGATGCGTTCGGACGGCCGGTCCGAGCAGTCGAGCCCGCCCGCCCGGGCAGCGGCCCCGGTCGACGGTGCCGCGGGCCGGACCATCCAGTCCGCTCCGGGCGCTTCGGCCACGGCCCGTCCGGTGAACGAGCCCGCCGCCGGGGCCTCCGCGCCCGACGGCGACCGCCCGCACTGAGCGCGGCGCACGTGAGGCAGCTGACGCACGCCGCGCGCACGACGTGCGGGAGGCGCGCGACCACGGAGGCCCGTCGACCGGCGGGCCCCGACGCACGAGTTGAGGACCGGGGTTGAGCAAGCTCTCCAAGGCGCCGAAGGCGTCAAAGGATCCTGAGGGGCGGATGGCCCTCGCCGACCACCTGCGGGAACTGCGCAACCGCGTGGTCAAGTCGGTCCTGGCGATCGTGCTGTTCGCGATCGTCGCGGCGATCTACCACAAGCAGATCGAGCACTTCCTGCTCCAGCCGCTGCCGCAGTGCAACACCAAGGTCGACGCGGACCAGTACCACGGGCGCTGCGCCCAGGTGTCCAACATCGGCCTCACCGCCGGTTTCAACTGGATGCTGAAGGTCGCGCTGACCGCGGGCGTGGTGGCGGCCGTCCCGGTCTGGCTGTACCAGGTGTGGGCCTTCGTGGCGCCCGGCCTGCACAGGAACGAGAAGAAGTACGCGGTCATCTTCATGGCGTGCGGCGCCCCGCTGTTCCTGGCGGGCGTGGCGGCCGCGATCATGGTCATGCCGACCATGGTCGAGATGCTGATCTCGTTCACTCCGAGCGACACCACGCCGATCCTGCCGCCCGAGGACTACTTCGACATCGCCACCCGGATGGTGCTGGTCTTCGGCCTCGCCTTCGAGTTCCCGCTGCTGCTGGTGATGCTCAACCTGGTCGGCATCGTGACCGGCAAGCGGCTGCTCAGCTGGTGGCGCGGGATGGTCATGGCGATCACCGTGTTCGCCGCGTTCGCCACTCCGGGCGCCGACCCGTTCAGCATGCTGCTGCTGTCGATGCCGATCTGGGCGCTGTACTTCATCGCGGTGGGGATCGCGCTCTTCAACGACAAGCGCAAGGCGCGCCGCAACCCGGACGCCGGGCTGGACGACGAGGAGGCCTCGCACGTGGACCTCTCGGTGCAGCCGGTGGCCGGTGCGGAGTCCGTCCGGGCCTCGGCGACCCCGGCGGCCGGTGCGTCGGTGCCGGCGTCCCGTCGCGAGGAGATGGACGACATCACCTGAGCCGGTAGGGCTTGAGGGAGCCCCGGTCCGCCGTTCTGCCGAGCGGTGGGCCGGGGCTCCCCGCCGTTCCGGCCTTTCCGCTGGTGGGGGTGGTCCCGGGTTTCGGCGGGGCGGTCTTGGCAGGTCGCATGGCATGTGACATATTACTGCCGTGCTGAAGACCGAGAGACCTCCCCTGGACGTCGTCGTGGTCGGCGCCGGTGTGGTCGGCGCCGCCTGCGCCTACTACGCCGCCCGCGCCGGGCTCGCCGTCGCCGTCGTGGACCGCGGCCCGGTGGCCGGTGGCACCACCGGCGCGGGCGAGGGCAACCTGCTGGTCTCCGACAAGGAGCCCGGCCCCGAACTCGACCTCGCCCTGCTCAGCACCCGGCTCTGGCGCGAACTCGCCGAGCGGCTCGGCCCCGCGATCGAGTACGAGCCCAAGGGCGGCGTGGTGGTCGCCTCCACCGCCGCCGGGCAGGACGCGCTGCGGGCCTTCGCCGCCGGGCAGCGGACCGTCGGGGTCGAGGCCGAGGAGGTGCCCGGCGAGCGGCTGCGCGAGCTGGAGCCGCACCTGGCCGAAGGCCTGGCCGGCGGCTTCCACTACCCGCAGGACGCCCAGGTCCAGCCCGCCCTGGCCGCCGCCCACCTGCTGCGCGAGGCCCGCCGGATGGGCGCCGAGCTGATCACCGGGGAGAGCGTCACCGCCGTCGACCGCGGCCCGGACGGCGCCGTGCGCGGCGTGCGGACCGACCGGCGGAGCCTGGCCGCCGCCGCCGTGGTGAACGCGGCCGGCACCTGGGGCGGCGAGATCGCCGCGCTGGCCGGAGTGCACCTGCCGGTGCTGCCCCGGCGCGGCTTCGTGCTGGTCACCGAGCCGCTGCCGCGGGTCGTGCGGCACAAGGTCTACGCCGCCGACTACGTGGCCAACGTGGCCAGCGGATCGGCCGGGCTGGAGACCTCCGCCGTGATCGAGGGCACCCCGGGCGGGCCGGTGCTGATCGGTGCCAGCCGGGAGCGGGTCGGCTTCGACCGCACGCTCTCCCAGGAGGTGCTGAGCCGGCTCGCCGCCCAGGCCGCCGCGCTGTTCCCGGTGCTCGCCGACGTCACCGTGATGCGCACCTACCGGGGCTTCCGCCCGTACCTGCCGGACCACCTGCCGGCCATCGGCGCGGACCCCCGGGTGCCCGGGCTCTACCACGCCTGCGGGCACGAGGGGGCCGGCATCGGGCTGGCCCCGGCGACCGGGCTGCTGATCAGCGAGCAGCTCACCGGCAAGCGGCCGGAGCTGGACCTCGCACCGTTCCGGGCGGACCGCTTCCCGGCCGGGTGAGCGCCGGCCCGCCATCGCCACACATGAGATTCCGTCCAGGATTGGAGAAGCCGCCGATGCGCCGCCGCACCCCCGCCGGGCTGGTCCAGGCCGAGCCCGGGCCCGCCCACCACATCGAGTTCGACGGGCGGCCCGTCCCCGCGCTGCCCGGGCAGTCGATCGCCGCCGCGCTCTGGGCCGACGGCGTGCTCGCCTGGCGCACCACCCGGGTCGGCGGCAAACCGCGCGGGGCGTTCTGCGGGATCGGCGCCTGCTTCGACTGCCTGGCCACCGTGGACGGCCGCCCCAACCAGCGCACCTGCCTGCTCCCCGCGGAGCCCGGCACCACCGTCACCACCCAGGAGGGCCACGGCCGTGCCGACCTCGCCGTCTGACGCCCACGACAGCCAGCCGTACGACCTCGTGGTGGTCGGCGCCGGCCCGGCCGGGCTGGCCGCCGCCGTCACCGCCGCCGACCTCGGGCTGCGCTGCGCCCTGCTGGACGGCGGGCGGAGCACCGGCGGGCAGTACTACCGCCACCCGGCGCCCGGCCTGGGCGCGGCGCGGCCGGACCGGCTGCACCACCACTGGTCCGCCTACACCGGCCGGGCCGACCGGCTCGACGCGCACGAGCGCGCCGGGCGGGCCGCCTTCCTGGCCGGGCACCAGGTCTGGGCCCTGGAGCGCACCGGGGACGGCTTCGCGGTGCACGTCACCCGCGGGCCGGAGAGCACCGACCGGGCCACCGTCCGGTCCCGGTCGGTGCTGCTCGCCACCGGCGCGTACGAGCGGCAGCTGCCGTTCCCCGGCTGGACCCTGCCCGGGGTCGTCACCGCGGGCGGCGCCCAGGCCATGCTCAAGGCCGGGCTGGTGCTGCCCGGGAAGCGGATCGTGGTGGCCGGCAGCGGCCCGCTGCTGCTCGCGGCCGCCTCCTCGCTGGTCACCGCCGGGGCCGAGGTGCCCGCCGTGGTCGAGGCGACCGCCTACCTCGGGTACGCGCGGCACCCCGGCGTGCTGGCGGGCGTGCCCGGCAAGCTGGTCGAGGGTGCCGGGCACGGCGGGGCGCTGCTGCGCCACGGCGTGCGGCTGCGCCCGCGCAGCGCGGTGGTCGAGGCGCACGGGACGGACCGGGTCACCGGCGTCACGGTGGCCCGGCTGGACGCCGACTGGCGGCCGGTGCCCGGCACCGGGCGGCGGATCGACTGCGACGCGCTCGCCGTCGGCCACGGCCTGCTGCCGCAGATCGACCTGGCCACCGAGCTGGGGGCGCGGACCGTGACCGGGCCGGACGGCGCGGTCGCGCTGGAGGTCGACGCCCGGCTGCGCACCAGCGTGCCCGGCCTCTGGTCCGCGGGGGAGACCAATGGCGTCGGCGGCGCGGACCTCGCGCTCGCCGAGGGCGAGCTGGCCGCGTACGCGGTGGCCGGGCAGCGGCCCGCGGCCGCGCTGATGCGCCGCCGCTCGCGGCTGCGGGCCTTCGCCGACCTGATGGCCGCCGCCCACCGGCCGGGCTCCGGCTGGACCGGCTGGCTGCGTCCGGACACCGACGTCTGCCGGTGCGAGGAGGTGCCGGTCGAGGCGATCCGGGAGGCCGTCGAGGACCTGGGCGCGGGCGATCCGCGCACCGTCAAGCTGCTCACCCGGGCCGGGATGGGCTGGTGCCAGGGCCGGATGTGCGGTCCGGCCGTGGCCTGCCTGGCCGGTTCGGGTGAGCCCGGGCCCGACCGCCGCCCGCTGGGCTGCCCGGTGCCGCTCTCCCAGCTGGCGGCGGGGCCCACCCCGGAGTCGTAACGGGCCCGCCGTCGAACGGCGGGCCGGGGACCTTGTCTCCGGCCCGTCCGCTCTTGTAAAATGTCACACCTCATCAAGGAGCTCATGTGTCCATCACCCAGCACGACACCAACCGTCCCTGGCGCGGCGTCATGGTCGCCACCACGCTCCCGCTGCGCCCGGACCACTCCGTCGACTACGACGCCTACGCCGAGCACGTCCGCTGGCTGATCGACTCCGGCTGCGAGGGCGTCGTCCCCAACGGCTCGCTGGGCGAGTACCAGACGCTCACCGCCGAGGAGCGCGCCAAGGTCGTCGAGGTCGCCGTCGAGGCGGCCGGCGACGGCTCCCGGGTCATGCCCGGCGTCGCCGCCTACGGCAGCGCCGAGTCCCGCCGCTGGGCCGAGCAGGCCGCCGAGGCCGGCGCCGGCTCCGTCCTGCTGCTGCCGCCGAACGCCTTCCGGGCCGACCACGCCTCGGTGCGCGCCCACTACGCCGAGGTCGCCAAGGCCGGCCTGCCGATCGTGGCGTACAACAACCCGATCGACACCAAGGTCGACCTGGTCCCCCCGCTGCTCGCCCAGCTGCACGCCGAGGGCTCGATCGTCGCGGTCAAGGAGTTCAGCGGCGACGTCCGCCGGGCGTACGAGATCGCCGAGCTGGCCCCCGGGCTGGACCTGCTGATCGGCGCCGACGACGTGCTGCTGGAGCTGGCGCTCGCCGGAGCGGTCGGCTGGATCGCCGGCTACCCGAACGCCCTGCCGGCCGCCTCGGTGGCGCTCTACGACGCCGCCGTCTCCAAGGACCTGGAGAGCGCGCTGCCGCTCTACAAGTCGCTGCACTCGCTGCTGCGCTGGGACTCCAAGACCGAGTTCGTCCAGGCCATCAAGCTCTCCATGGACATCGCCGGGCGCCCCGGCGGCCCGGTGCGCGCCCCGCGCCAGCCGCTCGTCCCGGAGATCGAGGCGGCCGTCCGCGCGGCCACCGAGAAGGCGCTGGCCGACGGCCTGGTCTGACACCGGCGCGAACCCGGGCCTCCGGGCCGGCTGCGGCGGCAGTCGGCCCGGCCCACCCCCCACCATCCGAACCTGTACGGGAGTTGTGACCCATGCGCAGCCGCCACGTGTTCCACGCCGTCGACTCGCACACCGAGGGCATGCCGACCCGGGTGATCACCGGCGGCTTCGGCGTCATCCCCGGCGCCACCATGGCCGAGCGCCGGGTGCACTTCCAGGAGCACCTGGACCACTTCCGCACCCTGCTGATGTACGAGCCGCGCGGCCACGCCGCGATGAGCGGCGCGATCCTCCAGCCGCCGACCCGGCCGGACGCCGACTTCGGCGTGCTCTACATCGAGGTCTCCGGACTGCTGCCGATGTGCGGGCACGGCACCATCGGGGTTGCCACCGTGCTGGTCGAGACCGGGATGGTCCCGGTGGTCGAGCCGGTCACCACCGTACGGCTGGACACCCCGGCCGGACTCGTGGTCGCCGAGGTGCACGTCGAGGACGGCGCCGCCAAGGCGGTGACCATCCGCAACGTGCCCTCCTACTCGGTCGCCCTGGACCGCAAGATCGAGGTGCCCGGCTACGGCACGGTGACCTACGACCTCGCGTACGGCGGCAACTTCTACGCCATCCTGCCGCTCGCCGAGTTCGGGCTGCCCTTCGAGCGCGAGCGCAAGCAGGAGATCCTGGACGCCGGCCTGGCGATGATGGACGCGATCAACGCGAGCCCGGACCGGCCGGTGCACCCGGAGAACCCGTCCATCCACAGCTGCCACCACGTCCAGCTGCTCGCCCCCGGCTCCACCGCCGAGCACTCCCGGCACGCGATGGCCATCCACCCCGGCTGGTTCGACCGCTCGCCCTGCGGCACCGGCACCTCGGCGCGGATGGCCCAGCTGCACGCGCGCGGCGAACTGCCCCTCGGGCGGGACTTCCGCAACGACTCCTTCATCGGAACCACCTTCACCGGGCGGCTGGTCGAGGAGACCGAGGTGGCCGGGCGGCCCGCGGTGGTGCCCACCGTCACCGGGCGGGCCTGGGTCACCGGCACCGCCCAGTACTTCCTCGACCCGAGCGACCCGTTCCCGGCGGGCTTCCTGCTCTGACCCCTCCTACCTCCTTCGTTCCCCGTACCTCCCTCGAAGGGCTGCTGGCTGTGACCATCACCTCGTACAACCCCGCCGACCCCGCCGACCTCGTGGTCGCCGTCGAGGAGCCCGGCGCCGAGGCCGTGCGGGCCGCCGTCGGGCGGGCCCGGGCGGCGCAGGGCGACTGGCTCGCCGCCGGAGCGGGCGCCCGGTCGGCGGCGCTCGGCCGGATCGCGGACGCCGTGGAGGCGCACGCCCACGAGCTGGCCGCGCTGATCGTGCGCGAGGTCGGCAAGCCGCTGGCCGAGGCGCTCGGCGAGGTCGCCCGCACGGCGGCGATCTGGCGCTACTACGCGCAGGCGCCGTACGCGCCCTCCGGGGCGGTGCACGAGACCGCCGCCGGCCCCGGGCTGCTGCTCACCCGGCGCCGCCCCTACGGGGTCGCCGGGCTGATCGCGCCGTGGAACTTCCCGCTGGCGATCCCGACCTGGAAGGCCGCGCCGGCCCTCGCCGTCGGCAACGCGGTGGTGCTGAAGCCGGCGCCCGAGGCGACGGCCTGCGCGCTGCGGCTGGCCGAGCTGGCCGGGCTGCCCGAGGACGTGTTCACGGTGCTGCCCGGCGGGGCCGAGGAGGGCGCGGCGCTGGTGGAGACCGCGGACGTGATCTCCTTCACCGGCTCGACCGGCGTCGGCCGGGCCGTGGTGCGGGCCGCGACCGAGCGCGGGGTGCCGGTGCAGGCCGAACTCGGCGGGCTGAACGCCGCGCTGGTCCTGCCGGACGCCGACATCGCGCAGGCCGCCGGGCACATCGCCGCGGCCATCGCCGGGTACGCGGGGCAGAAGTGCACCGCCACCAGCCGGGTGATCGCGGTCGGCGCCGCCCACGAGCCGCTGCGCGAGGCGCTGGTCAAGGCGCTGGCGGCGGTCGACGACGCGGTCTGCGGACCGGTGATCAACGCCGCCGCCCGGGAGCGGCTGACCGGCGCCGTCTCCTCGGCCGTCGAGGCCGGGGCGAGCGTGCTCACCGGCGGCCGGGTGCCCGAGCGGGACGGCTGGTACGTCGAGCCGACCCTGCTCGCCGAGGTGCCGGCCGAACACCCGCTGGCCCGCGAGGAGTTCTTCGGCCCGATCGCCGTGCTGCACGCCGCGGCCGACCTGGACGAGGCCATCGCGCTCGCCAACGACACCCCGCACAGCCTCTCCACCTCGGTGCACACCCGCAGCCTGGACGTGGCGCTGGCCGCCGCCGACCGGCTGGACGCGGGCATGATCCGGGTCAACGCCCCGTCCAGCGGCGTCGACTTCCACCTGCCCTTCGGCGGAGCCAAGGGCGCCAGCCACGGCGAGCGCGAGCAGGGCCAGGCGGCCCTGGACTTCTACACCGTCAGCCGGACCGTCAGCGTGCTGCCGGGAGGTGGCGCCTGATGTTCGTCCGCACCGTCGACTACCACACGGCCGGCGAGCCGTTCCGGATCGTGCTGGACGGCGTCCCGCCGATCCCCGGCGACACCGTCGCCGAACGCCGGGCCATCGCGCTCGGCGCGGGCGGCAGCGCGACCGCGCCCCGGCCCAGCGCGCTGGACGACATCCGGCAGCTGCTCGTCCAGGAGCCGCGCGGGCACGCCGGGATGTACGGCGGCTTCCTGGTGCCGCCGGACGACGACGAGGCGCACCTGGGCGTGCTGTTCTGGCACAAGGACGGCTACTCCACCGCCTGCGGGCACGGCACCATCGCGCTCGGCGCCTGGGCCGTGGACTCCGGACTGGTGCCCGCCCCCGCGGACGGCGTGGCACGGGTGCGGATCGACGTGCCGTCCGGCCGGGTCACCGCCCTGGTGCACCGGGCCGGCGGACACACCACCGGGGTGACCTTCCGCAACGTGCCCAGCCGGGTGACCGCGCTGAAGCTGCCGGTGGAGACCTCGCTCGGCACCGTGGAGGTCGCCGTGGCGCACTCCGGCGCCTGCTACGCCTCGGTGTCCGCGGCCGCCCTCGGGCTCGCCGTGGAACCGGAGCAGCTGCCCGAACTCACCGCCGTGGGGCGGGAGATCAGGGCCGCGCTGGCCGGCGCCGAGGCGGTCGCGCACCCGACGGACGCCCGGCTCTCGGGTGTGTACGGCGTGGTGCTGTACGACGAACTCCCCTCGGTGGACGGGGTGCTGAACCAGCGGAACGTCACCGTCTTCGCCGACGGCCAGATCGACCGCTCGCCCTGCGGCTCCGGCACCTCCGCCCGGCTGGCGGTGCTCGCCGCCGAGGGGCGGCTGGCCCCCGGCGAGCCGCTGCGGCACGAGTCGATCATCGGGACGGTCTTCTCCGGCCGCTTCCTGCCGGGCGGCGACCCGCAGGGCGAGGGCGTGGTCACCGAGGTCGGCGGGGCGGCCTTCCGCACCGGCGAGCACGGCTTCGTCCTGGAGCCGGACGACGAGCTGGGAGCGGGGTTCCTGCTGTGAGCCGGACATCCGAGAGCAGGGCCGTCGAGAGCCGGACATCCGAGAGCCGGACCGCTGTGGTTCCGGGCGACCCGAGCCCGACCGCACTGCCCGGTACGGCGGTTGTGCCGCTCCAGTACGCCGTGGCGGGCACCGGCGGAGTCGGGCCCGCCGGTGCGGTGGGGGCGATCGAGCGGGTGCTGCTGGACGGGTTCGACCCGGAGGCGGCACCCGCCCGATCCGCCGTACCGGTGCCCGCCGGGGAACTGCTGATGATGCCGGCCGCCGCCGGGCCGTACGCGGGCGTGAAGATCGCCGGTGTCGCGCCGGCCAACCCGGAGCGGGGGCTGCCCCGGATCACCGGCAGCTACCTGCTGCTGGACGGGCCCACCCTGCAGCCGCTCGCCCTGCTGGACGGCGCCGCGCTCACCGCGCTGCGCACGCCCGCCGTCACCGCGGCCGCGCTGCGGCGGCTGGCGGTGCCGGAGGCCGAGCACCTGGTGCTGTTCGGCTCCGGGCCGCAGGCGTACGGGCACCTGGACGCCCTGCTCGCCGTCCGGCCGCTGCGCCGGCTCACCGTGGTGGCGCGCAACGCCGACCGGGCGCAGGCGCTGGCGGCGTACGGGCGGGAGCTCGGGCTGACGGCCGAGGTCGGCGGTCCGCGGGCGGTCCGCGAGGCGGACCTGGTGGTCTGCTGCACCACCGCGCGCACGCCGCTGTTCGACGGCGCGCTGGTGCCCGCGCACGCGGCGGTGGCCGCGGTGGGCTCGCACGAGCCGGACGCGCGGGAGGTCGACGAGCTGCTGGTCCAGCGGGCCGAGCTGTACGTGGAGGCGCGCACGGTCGCGGGCCGGGAGGCCGGGGACCTGCTGATGGCGGGTGTGGCCGGGCGGCAGCTGTGGAACCTCTCCGAGCTGGTGCGCGGCGACGCGCTGGTGCCGGACGGGCGGCCGCGGTTCTTCAAGAGCGTCGGGATGGCCTGGCAGGACCTGGCCGTCGCGGCGGAGGTGTACCGGGCCGCGTCCTAGCGGTTCAGTCGCCGAGGAACATGAGCCAACTGCCCGGGGTGGCGGCGCAGTTGGCGAGTAGGTTGCGCAGGTCGCGGACGGCCGCCCGCTGCTCCCCGGTGGTGCAGCGGGCGAGCAGCGCGGTGGCCTCCTCGAAGGCGGCGCCGGCGTCCTGCTCGTTGAACAGCGTGTCGCCGTACGGGTCGATCCGGCCGAGCCGGTGGTCGGACGGGCGGGCGTGCGCGGCCAGGGCGTCGGCGAGACCGGCGCCGTGGCCGGTGGACAGGTGCAGCAGGTTCGGGCTGGTGCGGCGGCCGTTGTTCGGGCGGCCGTCGTACAGCGCGGCTTCGATCGACAAGTGCGTTACTCCTGGCCGTGGTTGGGAGTTGTGAAACCGGAGTCGGCGCAGCGGGAAGGGACCCCCCGCTGCGCCGGCTCCTCACGTTTTCCGGCCGTCTCCCGGGCTTCTCGGGCCCGTCTTTCGGCTCGTCCTTCGGCCCGTCTTTCGGGCAGGCGGCCCGGTGCCGCGGGTCAGGCCCGGTCGTCGGCGTAGGCGGTGAGCAGGCGGGCCAGGTGCTTGCCGGTGACCAGCAGCGGCTGTTCGCTGCGGGCGACCTGGGCGGCGAGCTCGGCGCCCTCCAGGGTGCTGATCACGGTGCCGGCCAGCTCGCGGGCGTCCTGCTCGCCGATGCCGGCGGCGAGCAGCCGTTCCGCCACGACGGCCCGCCAGTTGGCGAAGGCCTCGGTCACCGCCTCCTCGATCACCGGCACCCGGCCGACCGTCTCCAGGGCCGTGCTGGTGATCGGGCAGCCGTCCTGCCAGTCGGACTCGCGCAGTTCCGTGGCGAGCATCCGGGTGCAGGAGGTCATCGCCTCGCCCAGGTCCGGCGAGGAGCCGAGCCCGGCGCGCAGCAGGACGGCGAACTCCTCGTCCCCGTGCCGGATCGCCTCGGCGGCCAACTCCTGCTTGCCGCCCGGGAAGAAGTGGTAGACGGAGCCGAGGGTGGCCTCGGCCTCGCGGGAGATCTGCTTGATCCCGGTGCCCTCGTACCCCTGGCGCTGCAGCAGCCGGGAGGTGGCCCGGACGATCCGCTCGCGGGTGCCGGGCTTCGCTTCGGCCTTCGCGTTCGTCTTCGAGCTCGTCCTCGCGCTCGTTCTCGCGTCGGCTCTCTCGGGCGTGTTCACGCCGCGATCCTAGCCGAGATTCTGGGTAGAGCGTTCGTTCCAGTCCTGTGCTAGCGTCGGCCCGGCGCTCTGGATAGAGCGTTCGTTCCAGAGGAGGGGAAGCGCATGTCCGTGGAGCAGCAGGCGCGGCGATCAGTGACGGTGATCGGGCTCGGCCCGATGGGGCGGGCCATGGCCGGGGCGTTCCTGGACGCCGGGTACGCCGTCACGGTGTGGAACCGCACCGCCGGGCGGGCCGACGCGCTCGTCGCCCGGGGTGCGCGGGCCGCATCCGACGCCGAGGCGGCGGTGGCGGCGAACGACCTGGTGGTGCTCAGCCTCACCGACTACGACGCGGTGTTCGAGGTGCTGCAGTCGGTCGAGCCGGCGCTGCGGGGGAGGACGATCGTGAACCTCGGCTCGGACACTCCCGGGCGGGCCCGCGAGGCCGCCCGCTGGCTGGCCGAACGCGGCGCCGGCCACCTGACCGGCGGGGTGCAGGTGCCGCCGTCGGGCATCGGCAGCCCCGAGTCGTCCACCTTCTACAGCGGCCCGGTCGAGCTGTTCCGGCGGCACCGGGCCGCCCTGGAGGTGCTCACCGGGGCCGACTACCGGGGCGACGACCCCGGGCTGGCGCAGCTGTACTACCAGATCCAGATGGACCTGTTCTGGTCCTCGATGGTCGGCTACCTGCACGCCACGGCGATCGCCGAGGCCAACGGCATCTCGGCCGAGGAGTTCCGGCCGTACGCCCTGCCCACCGCCTCGCTGGTGCCGCGGATGATCGAGTTCTACGCGCCGCGGATCACCGCCGGGGACCACCGCGGGGACGTCGACCGGCTGGCGATGGCGCTCGCGAGCATCGAGCACGTCCGGGACACCGCGGAGGCCTCCGGGGTGGACGGCGCCCTGCCGGCCGTCCTCGCGGAGGCGGTCCGGCGGGGCGTGGCGGCCGGCGAGGGTGCGGCCAGTCTGAGCAGCCTGGTGGGCCGGTTCCGTCGGGCGTAGCCCTCCGTGCGGACCCGAAGATCGTGTGCCGTCGGCCGTTGTCACGGCCGACGGCCGCTGCCACCATGGCATTCGGCGTCACGGAGGGCCGGCCCGGCGGGCCGGTGACGGGTGTTCGAATCACCAGCTGTCGCGTACGCAACGTAACGTGACATTGTACGCTGGTGTTCTGCACCCACCCGGAGGAACACCATGGCCGACCTCAAATCCCGCACCCTGATCTCCGTACAGGAGCGGCTTCGCGACCAGGTCGCCCACGCACTCCGGGCGGCCCTGATCTCCGGCGAACTGCGCCCCGGCGTGGTCTACTCCGCACCCGCGCTCGCCGCCGACTTCGGGGTCTCCGCGACCCCGGTCCGCGAGGCCATGCTCGACCTCGCCCGCGAGGGCCTCGTCGAGGCCGTCCGCAACAAGGGCTTCCGCGTCACCGAGCTGACCGACCGCGACCTCGACGACTTCACCGAGATCCGCGCCCTGATCGAGGTCCCGACCGTCGGCCGGGTGGCGCGCACCGCCACCAAGGAGCAGCTGGAACGGCTGCGCCCGCAGGCCGAGGCGATCGTCGCGGCGGCCCGCAAGCACGACCTGATCGGCTACCTGGAGGCCGACCGCCAGTTCCACCTGGACGTGCTGGGGCTGGCCGGCAACTCCCGCCTGGTCGAGGTCGTCGGCGACCTGCGCAAGCGCTCGCGGCTGTACGGCCTCAACCGGCTCGACGAGCGCGGCGAGCTGGTCTCCTCGGCCGAGGAGCACCTGGAGCTGCTGGACCTGATGCTCGCCGGGGACTCGGCCGGCGCCGAGGCCTGCATGACCCGCCACCTCAGCCACGTCCGCTCGCTGTGGGCCGGCGGCGAGAAGCCCGCCGAGCCGGAGGCCTCGGCCCTGCGACTCGGGGCCCGCCGGAGCTGAACCACTCGTTCGGGTGAGGACTGAGGATCGGGCGCCGGGAGGCGTCCGAGTTCTACGATGATGCTCTCGACATCGGCAGCCAGGAGGAATTCCATGTCCGCCGCAGCAGTGGAAGAGCCCATGGAGCAGCCGACGCTGCTCGAAGCCGCTGAGCTGATCTCCGAACAGTTCCCCGGCTACCGGGTCGAGATCGTCGGGAGCCAGATCGCCGTGACGCCGCCGCCGAATGCTTCGCACAGCAAGTCGCTGAGCCGCCTGATGCGTGTCCTGTTCGAGGCCGGCCTCGACGGAGGCGGGACCGATGTCCTTCAGGGCGTTGGAATCTGGCTGCCGGACGGGCCATCCGACTATGCGGTTCCCGACCTGGCTGTTGTCGATGCCGACATCGACGATCACCTGATCGAGTACAACTGCTACGACCCGGCGGTCTTCCGGCTCGTTCTGGAAGTCACTTCGTCCAACTACAGCGATGACTTGAAGAAGAAGCCCTTTGTCTATGCGTCGGCGGGGGTGCCGGTCTACGTGATCGTGGACCGGATGAACCAGCGCGTGATGGTGCTGACCGAACCCGACGACGGCGAGTACCGGGTGCACGCCGTCCACCACCCCGGGCAGTCCTTCACCCTGCCGGAGTCGATCGGAGCGTCGGTGACGCTCTCGGTGGACGACGTGCTGACGGCCAAGAAGTAGGTCAGAGCGCCGCCGCGGGCAGGGTCAGCCGGCCGTCGTGGACCTCGGCGACCTGGTCGACGGCCGTCAGGTGGGTGCGGTCGTGGGTGACCAGGACGGTCGCGGTGGCCCGGCGGTGGGTGAGGTCGGTGATCAGGTCCAGGACGGCGGCGCCGCGCTCGTGGTCGAGGGCGCTGGTCGGTTCGTCCACCAGTAGGACGGTGGGGTCGTTCATCAGCGCGCGGGCGATGTTGACCCGCTGGCGCTGGCCGCCGGACAGCTGGTGCGGGCGGCGGGCGGCCTGGTCGCGCAGGCCGACGGCGTCCAGGAGTTCCAGGGCCCGGGGCAGGGCGGTGCGCGGGGCGCGGCCGTCCAGGTGGGCCATCACCTGCAGCTGCTCCACCGCGGTGAGCGAGGGCAGCAGATTGGGCTGCTGGAAGACGATCCCGATCCTGGTGCGGCGCAGCGCGGTGAGTTCCGCCCGGTCGAGGCCCGTGGTGTCGGTGCCGTCGATGACGACCTGCCCGGAGTCCGGGGTGATCAGGGTGGCGGCGACCGCCAGCAGGCTGGACTTGCCGGAGCCGGAGGGGCCGACGACGGCGGTGAGCGAGCCCTTGGGGACGGTCAGCGAGACCTCGTCCAGGGCCGTGAGCCGGCCGTCGCCGTCCGGGTAGGTCAGGGTGATGCGGTCGAGGGTCAGGCTCATCGGGCGCTCCCCAGGGCGGTCAGCGGGTCGACGGAGGTGATCCGGCGGATGGACAGGGCCGCGCCGATCGCGCCGAGGGCGATCATGACGGCGGCGGGCAGCAGGACGGTCGGGGCGTCCAGGACGAAGGGGACGGCGGAGCCGATCAGCGCGCCGAAGCCGGCCGCGACCGCGGTGCCCAGCAGGGTGCCGAGCACCAGCAGCAGGACGGCCTGGCCGAGGGCGTCGCGCAGCAGGTAGCGGGTGGAGGCGCCGAGGGCCTTGAGGACGGCGATGTCGCCGCTGCGCTGGATCGTCCAGACCGTGAAGAACGCGCCGATCACCAGGGCGGAGATGGCGAACAGGAAGCCGCGCATCAGCTGGAGGGAGCCGTTCTCCGAGGTGTAGGAGCCGATCGCGGTGAGGGCGTCGTCGCGGGTGCGGGTCTCGGTGCCGTGGCGGGCGTCGGCGGCGGCCAGGTCGGCGCCCTTCGCCGTGGTGAGGGCGATGACGGTGGCGTGGCCGGTGCCGCCGGGGGCGGCCTGCTGCCAGTCGCCGAGGGAGGTCCAGATCACCGGGGTGTGGCTGTACGCGGCGTCGCCCTGGACGGCGGCGACCCGCAGCGGGTGGCCGCCGAGGGTGAACTCGGCGCCGGGGGCGAGGCCGCCCAGGTTCTCGGCGGCGGTCCTGGACAGCACGGCCTGGCCGGGGGCGATCCGGGTGCCCTGCGGGGCGAGCCCCGAGTCCTCCGGGACGCCGAAGGCGGAGAGCGCGGCGGTGCGTTGCCCGGCGGCGGCCTTGGTGGTGGTGATGCCGAGCGGCTGGGCGGAGGTGACGCCGGGCTCGCGGGCCCAGCCCTGCCACTGGTCGGGGGTGACCTGGGAATCGGTGAAGGAGAGCTTCTGCCCGTCGGCCGGCTTGCCGAAGACCAGGTGGTCGGCGGGCAGGCCGGTGATCGCGGAGATGTTCTGCCGGCCGAGCCCGGCGGTCAGCCCGGACAGCAGGCCGACCAGTACGGTGATCAGCACGATGACGGTCCCCATCAAGGCGAACCGCCCCTTGGCGAACCTCAGGTCCCTCCAGGCGACGAACACGGTGAACCTTCCTCTGCACAGGTGTTTTCGACTCTTCCACCGTCCCGGACGGAGGGGCCCCGGGGCATCGCGCCGGGGATTGCATCCTGGGCATCAAAGGGAAGAGGCCGAGTTCAACCTTTTGATTGATGCCGGACGCCGGCGCGGAACTTAGGCTGGACGGATGGCGACCGAACGATCCAGAACCACCCCCGTCGCCCGCGTCCTCCAGGTCTGCCTGCACCTGCTCGTTGCGGGCCTGCTCGCGCTCGCCGTCGCCCGGGCCGTCTTCGTCGACCGGGGCGGCGATCCCGCCGCCGTCGCCGCCGCGGCCACCGCGATGGCCGCCGTCTACACCGTCGGGCCGCAGCTGGCCGCCGTGCGCCGCTCGCGCCGGGCGGCCGCGCTCTGGCTGGTGCTGCTCGGCGCCACCTGGGCGGGCGTGCTGATCGCCACCCAGGACGGGGTCTGGCTGGCGTTCCCGCTGTACTTCCTGGAACTGCACCTGCTGGGGCGGCGCGGTGGGCTCGTCGCCGTCGGACTGACCGCCGCCGCGTCGATCGCCGCCTGGTCCTGGCACCAGCACAGCTTCAGCTTCGCCGCCTCGATCGGGCCCGCGCTCGGCGCGGCCGTCGCTACCGCCACCGTGCTCGGCTACCAGGCGCTGTACCGGGAGAGCGAGGAGCGCCGCCGGCTGATCGACGAACTGACCGCCGCCCGGGCCGACCTCGCCGCCGCGCACCACGCGGCCGGGGTGCTGGCCGAGCGGGAGCGGCTCGCCCGGGAGATCCACGACACCCTCGCGCAGAGCCTCAGCTCCATCCAGCTGCTGCTGCGGGCGGCCCAGCGGGCCCTGCCGGAGCGCACCGAGGCCGCCGCCGGGTACGTCGAGCAGGCGCGGCAGGCCGCCCAGGACAACCTGGACGAGGCCCGCAGGTTCGTCCGGGCGCTCACCCCGCCCGCGCTGGACGGCGACCCGCTGCCGGTCGCGCTGGAGCGGCTGTGCGCGACGACGACGGCGCACGGCACGCTGCCCGTCCACCTGCACGTCTTCGGCGACCCGGTCCGGCTGCCGGCCGCGCAGGAGGTCGCGCTGCTGCGGATCGCGCAGTCGGCGCTCGGCAACACCGTCCGGCACGCGGGCGCCTCGCGGGCCGACGTGACGCTCAGCTACATGGAGGGCGAAGTGGCACTGGACGTGTACGACGACGGCGCCGGGTTCGACCCGGCGGTGGTGGCGGCCGGCCGCCCCGACGGGGACGGCGGGTTCGGGCTGCCCTCGATGCGGGCCCGGGCGCGGGCGCTCGGCGGCCGCTTCACGGTGGAGTCGGCGCCCGGGCAGGGCACCACGGTGGCGGTGCAGCTGCCCGTCACCCCGGAGGCCGGCCCGTGATCAGGCTGCTCATCGCGGACGACCACCCGGTGGTGCGGGCCGGGCTGCGGGCGGTGCTGGAGTGCGAGCCGGACTTCGCCATCGTGGCGGAGGCGGCCACCGCCGAGCGGGCCGTCGAACTGGCGGCGGAACCGGGCGTGGACGTGGTGCTGATGGACCTCCAGTTCGGGCCGGGCTCGGCGATGAACGGGGCGCAGGCCACCGCGGCGATCACCGCCCGGGCGGGCGCGCCGCGGGTCCTGGTGGTCACCACGTACGACACCGACGCGGACACCCTGCCGGCCCTGGAGGCGGGCGCCACCGGCTACCTGCTGAAGGACGCCCCGCCGGAGGAGCTCGCCCAGGCGGTACGGGCCGCCGCGGCCGGGCGCAGCGCGCTGGCGCCCAGCGTCGCGGACCGGCTGCTGGAGCGGATGCGGACGCCGGCGGCGGCGCTCAGCGCCCGGGAGACCGAGGTGCTGGGGCTGGTCGCGGACGGGCTGACCAACCAGCAGGTGAGCCAGCGGCTGCACCTGAGCCAGGCCACGGTGAAGTCCCATCTGGTGCACATCTACACCAAGTTGGGCGTGGACTCGCGCACGGCGGCGGTGCGCGAGGCACGGCGGCGGGGGCTGATCCGCCGAGCGTAGGGTGGGGGTGTTCCGTACCCGCAGCAGTGTGAGGAGCGCCCGATGACCGTCCGGCTCGACGAGCTCGCCGTCCCCGTGATCGCCGCCCCGATGGCGGGCGGCCCCTCGACGCCCGCACTGGTCGCGGCGGTGAACCGGGCCGGTGGGCTGGGCTTCCTGGCCGCCGGGATGAGGACCGCCGCCGGGATGTCCGAGCAGATCGCCGCGGTGCGGGCGTCGACCGACCGGCCGTACGGGGTGAACCTCTTCGTGCCGGGCACGCCCGGGGACCGGGCGGCCGTCGCCGCCTACCGGGAGCGGCTGCGGCCCGAGGCCGAGCGGTGGGGCGTGACGCTGCCGGAGGAGGACGGGCCGGACCGGGACGACTGGGAGGCCAAGCTGGCCGCGCTGCTCGCGGACCCGGTGCCGGTGGTCTCGTACACCTTCGGGCTGCCGACGGCCGAGGAGGCGGCGGCGCTGCGGGCGGCCGGGACGACCCAGATCGGCACCGTCACCACGCCGGAGGAGGCGCGGGCGGCGCAGGCGGTCGGGATGGACGCGCTGTGCGTGCAGGGCCCGGAGGCGGGCGGCCACCGCGGCACCCACCGGGTGACGGACGAGCCGGGGGAGCTGCCGCTTCTCGACCTGCTGGCCGCCGTGCGGGAGGTGACGGCGCTACCGCTGATCGCCGCGGGCGGGCTCGGCGACGGCCCGGCCGTCGCGGCGGCCCTGCGGGCGGGAGCGGTGGCGGTGCAGCTGGGCACGGCCCTGCTGCGGTCGGACGAGTCCGGGGCCGCGGCCGCCCACCGGGCCGCGCTCGTCGAGCTGCCGGAGACGGTCGTCACCCGCGCCTTCACCGGCCGCCCGGCCCGCGGCCTGCGCAACGCCTTCATCGACCGCCACGGCTCGTACGCCCCGCCCGCCTACCCCGAGGTCAACCGCCTCACCACCCCCCTGCGCGCCGCCGCCGCCCGCCGCGGCGACACGGCCGCCATGCACCTCTGGGCCGGCACCGCCCACCACCTGGCCCGCACGGGGCCTGCGGAGCAGATCGTCGCGGAGCTGTGGCAGGCGGCGCGGGGGTAGGGCGTCGGGGGCGCGCAGGACTCGGCGTGTTGTCCCTCGCAGGGGTGGATTGAGCGGGAATTCGCGGGGCGTAGTTGGACCGAGGTGCGAGCCGAGGTCGTGAAGCGGTTTCCCGAGCTGGTGACGCCGGAGGCGGAGACGAGGCGGGCGCAGGTCCGCCAGGAGATGCTTGCTCAGATTCGGGGGCATGAGCTGGCCGAGATGCGGAAGTCGGCCAACCTCACCCAGAAGGAGGTGGCGGCGCTGATGGGCGTGAGTCAGGCGCGGGTGTCGCAGATCGAGCACGGGCAGGTGGACAGCCTGGACAACCTGCGGGCGTATTCGGCGGCGATCGGCGGCGAGGTCGAGGTGACGATTCGGCGAGGGGAGCGGACGATCAAGGTGGCTTGATCGTCCGCTGCCTCCTCAGGACAGCAGGTCCGCCATCCAGGATTCGACGTCGGTGGCGGTGCGGGGGAGGGC
Source organism: Kitasatospora sp. NPDC127116 (assembly GCF_042677365.1). Classification (NCBI taxonomy): domain Bacteria; kingdom Bacillati; phylum Actinomycetota; class Actinomycetes; order Kitasatosporales; family Streptomycetaceae; genus Kitasatospora; species Kitasatospora sp. NPDC127116. Next base: position 19,911 of record NZ_JBHXTL010000055.1, on the reverse strand, counting down.
GCCGGACATCAGGTGGGCGCCGTCGGCGGTGATGACCAGGTCGTCCTCGATGCGGATGCCGAGGCCGCGGAGTTCGGCGGGGAGGGTCTCGTCGTCGGGCTGGAGGTAGAGGCCGGGCTCGACGGTGAGGACCATGCCCTCCTCCAGGGTGCCGTCGAGGTAGCGGTCGGCGCGGGACTTGGCGCAGTCGTGGTAGTCGAGGCCGAGCATGTGGCCGCTGCCGCAGAGGGTGTAGCGGCGGTAGAGGCCGTTGTCCTCGGCGAGGGCCTCCTCGGCGGAGACGGGCAGGACGCCCCAGTCGGCGAGGCCTTCGGCGATGACCCGCATGGCGGCGCGGTGGAAGTCGCGGAACCGGGCCCCCGGGCGCAGCGTGGCGATGCCGGCGCTCTGGGCGGCGAGGACGAGGTCGTAGGCCTGGCGCTGGACCGGGGTGAAGGTGCCGCTGAGCGGGAGGGTGCGGGTGATGTCGGCGGCGTAGAGGGTGTCGGTCTCGACGCCTGCGTCCAGGAGGAGCAGGGAGTTCGGGTCGAGGGCGCCGTCGTTGCGGATCCAGTGCAGCACGCAGGCGTGGGCGCCGGAGGCGGCGATGGTGGTGTAGGAGGTGCCGTTGCCCTCGGCGCGGGCGCGCAGGTCGAAGACGCCCTCGATCCAGCGCTCGCCGCGGTGGTGGCGCAGTGCGGTGGGCAGGGCGCGGACGACGTCCTCGAAGCCGGTGGTGGTGTGGTCGACGGCCAGTTGCAGCTGTCCGATCTCCCATTCGTCCTTGACCAGGCGCAACTCGGAGAGGACGGCGGCCAGTTCGCTGTCCCGGTGGTCGCCGTTCGGGCGCCCGGTGGCCTCGTCGACCAGCGGGTCGGTGCCGGCCAGCACCCGGGTGGGCGGCTGGGGGCCGGTGAGCAGTTTGCCGAGGTCGTCGAGGTGTTCGGTGCGCACCCCGGTGAGCTGTGCCGCCTCGGCGAGGTCGGGCCGGGCGCCGACCCAGAACTCGCCGTAGCGGCGGTCGCGGTAGAACTCGCCGCCGTCGCGGGGGGAGCGGGGGCGCAGGTAGAGCACCGGCTCGTGGCCCTCGGGGCCGGCCGGTTCGAGGACGAGGACGTGGTCGGCCTGGTCCTCGCCGGTGAGGCCGGTGAGCCAGACGTACGCGCTGTGCGGGCGGAAGCGGTAGTCGAGGTCGTTGCAGCGGACCTTGAGCCGGCCGGCCGGGACGATCAGCCGCTCGCCGGGGAAGGCGGCGGAGAGCCGGGCGCGGCGGCCGGGGAAGCGGTCGTGGCCGGGGACGCGCAGGTCGGTGGGAATGGGGGTGGCGGCCCACCGGGTGCCCATGAACGAGGCGAGGGCGGGGGAGACCGGGAGGTCGTGGCTCCCGGTGTTGAGGCCGGTCGGGGGAAGGGTCACCGGTGAACTCCTTGGTGGGGCTGGGGAGATGCCTGGCACGGACACAGCTCGGTAACGGGAGCCGTCACCTCTTGTGCAGTGCAATTTCACATTACTATGTTACGGGTCACACAGCGCAGCGGCCAGATCCGGCGGATCGGGCCCCCCACAGCGGAGTTGCACATGACCAGGCGCACCCACGCCGCCCTCGCGGCGGCCCTCGCGGCGACCCTCACCCTCGGCCTCGGGGCCTGCTCCAACGACAAGAGTGACAGCGGCAGCGACGCCGCCCCCTCCGACGGCAAGGGCCCGGGCGCCGCGTCCGGCTCGGTCATCGGCGGCACCCCCGTCAAGGGCGGCACCCTCACCGTCCTGACCAACCAGGACTTCGCCCACCTCGACCCGGCCCGCAGCTGGGTGGTGCCGCACATGGACTTCGGCACCCGGCTGCTCTACCGCACCCTGACCACCTTCAAGGCCGAGCCGGGCGCGGCGGGCAGCGAGATCGTCCCGGACCTCGCCACCGACCTCGGCAAGTCCTCCGAGGGCGGCAAGGTGTGGACCTTCACCCTCAAGGACGGCCTCAAGTACGAGGACGGCACGCCGATCAAGTCCGCCGACATCAAGTACAACGTCGAGCGGTCCTACTCCCCGGACCTCACCGGCGGCCCCGACTACGCGATCCAGTACCTGGCCGGCGGCGAGAACTACAAGGGCCCGCTGAACGGCGAGCACCTGGCGAGCATCGAGACCCCGGACGACAGGACGATCGTCTTCCACCTGAAGCGCCCGGTCGCCGAGTTCTCCTCCACCGTCTCGCTGCCGACCTTCTCCCCGGTGCCGCAGTCCCAGGAGAAGGGCACCCAGTACGACGCCCGGCCGTTCTCCTCCGGTCCGTACAAGATCGAGACCTACGACCGCGGCAAGCAGCTGGTGCTGGTCCGCAACACCAACTGGGACCCGGCCACCGACACCGTCCGCAAGGCCTACCCGGACAAGGTCGTGGTCACCCAGGGCATCAAGGGCGGCCAGGCCGACGACCGGATCATCGCCAGCGACGGCGCCGACGCCAACGCGATCAACATGCCGTGGATGGCGCACGAGACCGTCGCCAAGGTGCTGCCCAAGCCGGACGTCAAGGCCCGGATGGCCGCCGAGGTCACCGGCTGCACCGACATGCTGTACATGAACACCGCCAAGGCCCCCTTCGACGACCCGAAGGTGCGCGAGGCGATGATGTGGGCGGTCGACCGCGAGGGGCAGGTGACGGCCTTCGGCGGCCCGGCGATGGCCGACGTGGCGACCTCCTACCTGCCGCCCTCGCTGACCGGCGGCGTCAAGTCCGACCCGCTGAAGGTCCCGGCGGCCGGCGACCCGGAGAAGGCCAAGAAGCTGCTCCAGGAGGCGGGCAAGAGCGACCTCAAGGTCTCGCTCACCGTCTCGCTCGGCGACAAGAGCCGTGCCGAGGCGATCCAGCAGTCGCTGTCCAAGGCCGGCGTCCAGGTCACCATCAACACCACCGACCCGTCCGCCTTCCAGGACACCGTCGGCGACATCAAGAACGCCCCCGACCTGACCATCAGCGGCTGGTGTCCCGACTACCCCTCCGGTGCGACCTTCCTGCCGTTCCAGTTCGACGGCCGCACCATCAAGGAGAAGGGCAACCAGGGCAACCTGAGCCAGTTCAAGGACCAGGCCACGATGGACCGGATGGACCAGATCGCGGCCATGACGGACGTCAGCGAGGCCAACAAGGCCTGGCAGCAGCTGGACCAGGACCTGGCGAAGAAGGCCCCGGCCGTCCCGCTGATCTGGCAGCGCCGCCCCCTGCTGGTCGGCACCAACGTGGCCGGCGCCTTCGGCAACTCGGGCTTCGCCGGGATGCTCGACCTGGGTGCCATCGGCCTCAAGGACCCCGCCAAGGGCAAGTGAGGGGCCGGCAGCGATGAGTACCACCACTGAGCCCGCCGCCGTGGCCGACGCCACGGCGGGGGGCGCCAAGAAGAGTGCCGGGCGCGGGCCCTGGCGGCTGGTCTGGGACCAGCTGTGGGCCAAGGGCTCGGCCCGGTTCGGGCTGATCACCGTCGGCGTGCTGATCCTGATCACGGCGCTGGCCGGACCGCTCAGCGCGCTCGGCGGCTGGACCCCCGAGGAGTTCGACAAGCGCGCCGTCGACCCGTACCTGGGCGGCGTGCCCAGGGGCGACTTCGGCGGCATCAGCGCCCGGCACTGGCTGGGCGTCGAGCCGGGCAGCGGCCGCGACCTGTTCGCCCGGGTGCTGCACGGCGGTCAGGTGTCCCTGCTGATCGCGTTCACCGCGACCGCGGTGGTCGTGATCGCCGGCACCCTGGCCGGCATCGCGGCGGGCTACTTCGGCGGCCGCGTCGACACGCTGCTGTCCCGGCTGATGGACCTCACGATGTCCTTCCCCTCGCTGATCTTCATGATCGCGATGATGTCGGTGGCCAAGGACGTCAACCGGATCCTGCTGATCACCCTGGTGATCGGGCTGTTCACCTGGCCCGGCATCGCCCGGGTGGTGCGCGGCCAGACCCTCTCGCTCAAGCACCGCGAGTACGTCGAGGCCGCCAAGGTCGGCGGGGCGCGCTCCTGGCGGATCCTCACCCGCGAGATCCTGCCGAACGTCTCCGGCCCGATCATCGCCTACACCACCCTGCTCATCCCCGGCATGATCGCCACCGAGGCCGCGCTCAGCTACCTCGGCGTGGGCGTCCGCCCGCCGACCGCGTCCTGGGGCCAGATGATCGCCGAGAGCATCGTGCACTACGAGACCGACCCGACCTACTTCCTGATCCCGACCGCCTTCCTGTTCGTCGCCGTGCTCGCCTTCACCCTGCTCGGGGACGCGCTGCGCGACATCCTCGACCCCCGGGGAGGCCGGTCGTGATCCTCTACCTCGGCCGCCGCCTGCTCGGTGTGGCGGGCATCCTGCTCGCCATCTGCGCCATCACCTTCACCATCTTCTACCTGCTGCCCAACGACCCGGCCGCGGCCGCCTGCGGCAAGACCTGCAGCCCCGAGCGGCTCGCCGACGTCAAGGCGGCGATGGGCCTGGACAAGCCGGTCTGGGACCAGTTCCTGGCCTACCTCGGCGGCATCTTCGCCGGCCGCGACTACGGCTCCGGCCCCAGCGCGGTGCACTGCGGCTTCCCCTGCCTCGGCTACTCCTACGAGTACGGGCTGCCGGTCTGGGACCTGCTCACCGACCGGCTGCCGGTCTCCGTCTCGCTGGCCCTCGGCGCGGCCGTGCTCTGGCTGGTCCTCGGCCTCGGCGCGGGCGTCACCTCGGCGCTGCGCAAGGGCCGACCGGTCGACAAGACGCTGATGGTGCTGTCCGTCGGCGCCGCCTCGCTGCCGGTCTACTTCACCTCGATCATGCTGATCTGGGGCGTCGTCAGGACGGCCGGGCTGCTGCCCTACCCCTCGTACCACAAGTTCACCGAGAACCCCTTCGAGTGGGGCTCCAACCTGCTGCTGCCGTGGATCGCGCTGGCCCTGCTGTACGCGGCCATGTACGCCCGGCAGAGCCGCAACTCGATGATCGAGGCGATGGCCGAGCCGTACATCCGCACCGCCCGGGCCAAGGGCCTGCCGCCGCGGACGGTCACCGTCAAGCACGGGCTGCGCGCCGGGATGACGCCGATCCTGACCATCTTCGGCATGGACCTCGGCGGCCTGCTGGCCGGCGCGGTCATCACCGAGTCGATCTTCGGCCTGCCCGGCGTCGGCCGGCTGTTCTACGACGGCCTGGCCCGCTCCGACCAGCCCGTCATCCTCGGGGTCACCCTGCTCGCGGCCTTCTTCATCGTCGCGGCGAACCTGCTGGTCGACCTGCTCTACGCGTTCGTCGACCCGAGAGTGAGGTACTGATGACCAGGCTGTTGGAGGTCGAGGACCTCAAGGTCGCCTTCGACACCCCGCGCGGCACCGTCCGCGCGGTGGACGGGATCTCCTTCGTCGTCGAGGCCGGGCGCACCCTCGGGCTGGTCGGCGAGTCGGGCAGCGGAAAGTCCGTCACCTCGCTCGCCGTCATGGGCCTGCACCGCGGCGCCGCCGTCACCGGCTCGATCCGGCTGAACGGGCAGGAGCTGAACGGGCTCGGGGAGCGGGAGCTGGGCACCGTCCGGGGCCGCCGGATCGCGATGATCTTCCAGGACCCGCTGTCCAGCCTGCACCCCTTCTACACCGTCGGGGAGCAGATCGCCGAGCACTACCGGGTGCACTTCAAGGCCAACCGCAAGGCCGGGCGGGCCAAGGCGGTGGAGATGCTGGCCGAGGTCGGCATCCCGGAGCCGGCCCGCCGGGTCGACGAGTACCCGCACCAGTTCTCCGGCGGCATGCGCCAGCGCGTCATGATCGCCATGGCGCTCGCCTGCGAGCCCGAGCTGCTGATCGCCGACGAGCCCACCACGGCCCTCGACGTCACCGTCCAGGCGCAGATCCTCGACCTGATCGCCCGGATCCAGCAGGAGCGCGGCCTCGGCGTGGTGATGATCACCCACGACCTCGGCGTGGTCGCCCGGGTCGCCCACGAGGTGCTGGTCATGTACGGCGGCCGGGCCGCCGAACAGGCCCCGGTGGACCGGCTGTTCGCGCAGCCCGCGCACCCGTACACGCGCGGCCTGCTGGACTCGCTGCCGCGCCTGGACGACGCCGACGACGCCCCGCTGCGGGCCATCCCCGGCAGCCCGCCGTCGCTGATCGCCCCCGCCCCCGGCTGCTCCTTCGCCCCGCGCTGCGCCCGCACCACCGCGGCGTCCGCCGAGGAGCAGACCCGCTGCCTGGCCGAGCGCCCCGTGCTCGACCGGCTCGCCCCCGGCCACCAGGCCGCCTGCCACCTGCCGCTGGTGCCGGAAGGGGTGCTGTGATGACCACACCGTCGACGAAGGGCGCGACCGCGCCGCTGCTGTCCGTCCGGGACCTGGTGAAGACCTTCCCCGGCCGGCGCGGCCGCACCGGCCGGCCCGGGGCGCCGATCCGGGCGGTGGACGGGGTGAGCTTCGACGTCGGCGCGGGCGAGACGCTCGGCCTGGTCGGCGAGTCCGGCTGCGGCAAGTCCACCACCGGGCGGATGATCGTCCGGCTGCTCGACCCGACCTCGGGCACCGTCACCTTCGACGGCACCGAGATCGGCGGGCTCTCCCAGGCCCGGCTGCGCCCGCACCGGCGCGACCTCCAGATGGTCTTCCAGGACCCGTACTCCTCGCTCAACCCCCGCCAGACGGTGGCCCGGATCATCTCCGAGCCGCTGCTGGTCCAGGGCGGGAGCGCGGCGGACGCGCGCAAGCGGGCCGGCGAGCTGATGGAGCTGGTCGGGCTGATCCCCGAGCACCTGGACCGCTACCCGCACGAGTTCTCCGGCGGCCAGGCCCAGCGCATCGGCATCGCCCGCTCGCTGGCCACCTCGCCGCGGCTGGTGATCGCCGACGAGCCGGTCTCCGCGCTGGACGTCTCCATCCAGGCCCAGGTGGTCAATCTGATGGAGCGGCTCCAGAAGGAGCTGGGGCTGGCGTACGTGTTCATCGCGCACGACCTCTCGGTGGTCAAGCGGGTCTGCGACCGGGTCGCGGTGATGTACCTGGGCCGGATCGTGGAGATCGGCGACAAGGCCGAGGTGTACGGCGCTCCCGCGCACCCGTACACCAGGGCGCTGCTGTCCGCCGTCCCGCTGCCCGACCCGGAGGCGGAGCGCAACCGGGAGCGGATCGTGCTGCTCGGCGACCCGCCGAGCCCGGCCGACCCGCCGCCCGGCTGCACCTTCCACCCGCGCTGCCCCAAGGCCCAGGACATCTGCCGGACCGAGCGGCCGCTGCTGAGGATCGCCGGGCCCGACGAGCGGCAGGCCGCCTGCCACTTCCCGGAGGCCTGAGGCCGCACAAGCCCCCGGTCGGACGCGGCGGGGAACCCTGCGAGGGCCGCGTCCGACCGGGTTCCACCCTTTCCCCGCCCACTCTCCGCGCTCGGTCCTGCTGCCCGCTCACTCCTCGGCGGGCAGCAGGCCCTCCTCCGGCAGCAGCCGGCGCGGGCCGGGCCCCTCGGCGGCCAGCTCGTCCCCCGGGTTGAGCACCCGGCAGCGGCGCAGCGACACGCAGCCGCAGCCGATGCAGCCGGTCAGTTCGTCCTCCAGCCGCTCCAGTTCGGCCCGGCGGGCGCGCAGCTGCTCGGCCCAGCGCAGGGAGATCCGCTCCCAGTCGTGCTTGCCGGGCATCCGGTCCTCGGGCAGGCCGGTGAACACCTCGGCGACCTCGGAGAGCGGGATGCCGAGCCGCTTGGCGACCAGGATGAGCGAGATCCGGCGCAGCACGTGCCGCCGGTAGCGCCGCTGGTTGCCCGTCGTGCGCTCGGAGGAGATCAGCCCCTGGTCCTCGTAGAAGCGCACCGCCGAGGTGGCGATCCCGGCCCGCCGGGCCACCTCGCCGACGCTCAGCAGATCGACCGGCGCGGTGGTCATGGCGGCTCCTTGACTTCAAGTTCTCTTGAAGTCCTAGCGTACCGGACGTGACCGAATCAGCTGCCGTCGACAACGACACCACCACCGCCGAGCTGGACAGTTACCCGTCGGAGTCGCCGTCCGCGGGAGCCCCCGGCGGGTGGCGCGAACTCTTCTCCCGCCGCTACGCCGCCTCCGCCTCGATCCTGGCCGGCGGCGTCGCGCTGTACGCGATGAACCTCTACTTCACCGCCGCCCTGATGCCCTCGATCGTCGCCGACATCGGCGGCGAGCGGTACTACGCGTGGGTGGCCACCGGCTTCCTGATGGCCGCCGTCATCGCCTCGATGCTGGTCAGCCGGCTGCTGGACCGCCTCGGCGCCGCCCGGGCCTACGTGCTGGGCTTCCTGGTCTTCGGCGCCGGCGCGGTGGTCAACGCGCTCAGCCCGTCGATGGCGGCGCTGATCCTCGGCCGGGTGGTGCAGGGCCTCGGCGGCGGGCTGGTGGCCGGGCTCGGCTACGCCGTGATCCGCAGAGCCCTGCCGGAGCGGCTGTGGACCCGCGCGGCCGGACTGGTCTCCGCGATGTGGGGCGTCGGAACCCTGGTCGGACCGTCGCTGGGCGGGCTCTTCGCCCAGCTCGGCGCCTGGCGCGGGGCGTACGTCCTGCTGCTGGTCGCCGCGCTGGTGCTGGCGGTCCTGGCCCGCCGGGTGCTGCCCGGGCGCCCCGGCGCGGGGCACGGCAGCGGCCCGGTGCCGCTGCCCTCGCTGCTGCTGCTCACCCTGGCGGCCGCCGCCTTCAGCGTCAGCTCGACGGTGCCCAGCGGCTGGCCGACGGCCCTGTGCCTGCTCGCCGGACTGGCGCTGCTGGTGGGCTTCGTGGCGGCCGAGCGGCGCGGGGCGGCCACGGTGCTGCCGCAGCAGACCTACCGGGCCGGCAACCCGCTGAAGTGGCTCTACCTGACCGTCGCGGTGCTCTGCGCGGGCGTGGTGACGGAGAACTTCATCCCGCTGTTCGGCCAGCAGCTGGGCGGCCTCTCCCCGCTGGTGGCCGGGTTCCTCGGGGCCACGACCTCGGCCGGCTGGACCACCGCCCAGCTGTTCAGCGTCGGGATCGGGACGGCCCGCGGCCGGGCCCTGGCGATCCGCGTCGCACCGCTGGTGCTGGTCGGCGGGCTGCTGGTCTACGGGCTGACGCAGACCGGGCACGCCTCCGGGCCGCGGGTGGTGCTGTGGGCGGTGGCGCTCTTCGGCGCCGGCACCGGGATAGGCCTGGCCTTCCCGCACCTCAGCGTGGCCGCGATGCGCAGCAGCGGCGACCCGGCGGAGGGCGGCAAGGCGGCCGCGGCGATCAACACCACCCAGCTGATCGCCTTCTCGGTGACCTCGGCGCTGGCCGGCACCCTGGTCAACCTGGGCGGGGACACCCCGGTCGACTCGGCCCGGTACATGACCCTGGGGATCGCCGCGATCACCGCCCTCGGGGTGGCCACGGCCGCGCGCACCGCCCGCAGCCTCGGGCGCTGAGCCGGGGCGGGCACGGGCGGGCCCCGTGGCGGGCACGAGCGGGGTAAGAGCGGGCCCCGACGGGGCGGGCACGAGCAGGCCCCGGATCCCTTGTCGTCGGGGGGATCCGGGGCCTCTTCCGCGGGGCTTCCCGGCTCAGGAGGCCGGGCCCACCCGGACGGTGGTGATCTTCCCGCCCTGGGACTCCCGGACGACCTCGATCTTGGTGTTGGTGTCCGGCACCTTCACCGTCAGCTGCGGCGTGGCCGGGTCGCCGTAGACCCCGGTGCGGTCGTTGAAGACCGGGACGGCCGGCTTCGACGGGATGCGCACCGCGACGCCGCCCTTGTGCAGGGTGAACGGCGTGGTCGGCTTGAGCGAGAAGGTCGCGTCGTAGGTCTGCGCCCGCCCGTTGACCAGCGTCCCGTCGGCGAAGCGGATCGGCGCCGGGCGGGCGTCGATCGGCAGGATCAGCCCGCCGCCGGGGTGGTCCTTGGTGTTGTTGTCACCGTACGAGGTGTCCCACAGCCAGATCAGGACGCCCTCCTGGTACGGGTAGTTGTCCACCACGTTGGCCTTGCCCGCGACGCCGCTGTAGCCGAAGTTGTACGGGCCGGTCTTCAGGAACGCCCCGTAGCCGGTGTAGCGGCGGTTCTCGGCGAGGTACGCGCGCGGGTGCTGCTTGACGGCGGTGCGGCCGTCGATGGGGGTGAAGCCGTTGGCGGTCCAGCCGTTCGCGCCGTTCTCGGCGCCGTCGGTGAACAGCTCGGCGCCGCCGGCGGTGGCCTTGACGGCGTCCACCAGCACGCCCCGGCCGTGGGTGTTGCTGTCCGAGGTGACGTGGAAGCGCAGCCGGACCTGTCGGCCGAGGTAGCCGTCCAGCGGGATGTGCAGCTGCTTGTAGGCGCCGGACGCGCCGCTCAGTCCGGGGGTGTTGGCGCTGGTGTTGCCGATCGGGGCGCCGTCCACGGTGCCGCCGAGGGCGGTCCAGTGCTTGCCCTCGTCGGTGGAGGCCTCGACGGTCAGGAAGTCGTAGTCCTGCTCGGTGTCGTACCAGACCGCCGCGTCCAGGGCGGCCGGACCGGCGGCGGTGCGCAGGTCGACGTCCCGGGTCAGGGAGTTGTCCTGGTTGTCGCCGGTGTCGCTCCACCACTGCCTGGCGCCCTCGTACGGGTCGGCGAGGTCGGTGCGGGTGGTGCCGTCCGGCAGGTGGACCAGGACGGCCTGGGCCTGGTCGGTGTTGTAGCTGCTCACGCCGAGGGCGTGGGTGGAGCGGGTGGCGGCCTGCGCCTCGTCGTAGTCGAGCCAGCCGAACTGCAGCTTGCTCCAGGCGTCGAGGTCGCCGGGGTAGCCGCCGGTGGTGTTCGGGCCCTTGCCCAGGTACGAGCCGGAGGACATCAGCGACCAGAAGTTGACGCTGTTGTCACCGCCGTTGGTGGGGTAGAGGTCGGGCAGGCCGAGGTTGTGGCCGTACTCGTGGGCGAACAGGCCGACGCCGCTGTTCTCGCCCCCCTGGACGTAGTCGTAGACGTACAGGCCGGTGTCGCCGACGGGGGCGCCGCCGATCTTGTTGCCCTCCGGGCCGGTCTGCCCGGTCGCGTCCGGGAAGGTCCAACTGCGGTGCGCCCACAGAGCGTCGGCGCCCTGGGCGCCGCCGCCCCAGGTCTCGTCCACGCCCGCGTGCACCACGACGACGTTGTCCAGGTAGCCGTCCGGCTGGGCGAACTCGCCGTCCTTGTCGTGGTCGTAGCGGTCGTAGACGTCGTACTGGGCGAGCTGCGCCTTGATGTCGGCGGCGGAGCGGCCCTTGGCGATCTCGCCGTCGTACCAGGCCTTGACGGCGTCCCGGACGAACTCCTGCCCCTGGGTCCAGGCGCCGGAGCCCTGCGGGCCCTTGTTGCTGCCGTAGCGGGCCTCGTTGTACGGGAGGGTGACCCAGTCGCTGACGGTGCCCTCGACGTCGTACCGGCCGGAGGACTGGGTGCGGTAGTAGTTGCGCATCGACACGGCGCCGGGCGAGTCGTCGAAGAACAGCTTCTGGTAGTAGTCGCGGTTGAAGTCCTGCGACCACAGGGTGTGGTTGTCGTCCTTGCCCGGCTTGGGGATCAGGTTGTGGGCCGGGCCGGGGGTGCCGCCGTAGCGGGGCTGGCCGTTCCACTGGGTGGTGTTGTCCACCTCGTCGCCGAACTGGGCGAGGATCACGAAGACCTTGTCCGTGCGCTGGTGCGCGAGCTGGACGTAGTCGTTGCCGATCTTCACCTTCGCCGGGGCCCGCTTGCCGGCGCTCTTGGCGACGGAGCCCTTGTTGAGCTGCTCCAGGGCCTTGCCGCGCAGCGCCTGGCGCTCGCGCTCCTGGGGGGCCAGCGGGGCGGGCGGGGCCTCGGCGCCCTGTTCGGCGTCGGCCTGGGCCGCGGCGAGGGCGGCGGGGGTCGGGGGTGCGGCCTGGGCGGGGGTGCCCAGCAGGGTGGCCGCTATCGCGCCGGTGGTGAGCGCGGCGGCGAGGGCGGCGGACAGTCTGCGCAACTGACCGGTCCTTTCGGGGGGATGGGGGTCCTTCAGGTCATCAGTCGGTGAAGCGCAGGTAATATTTCACATGTGACGGGTCACGTGGAAGAGGTGTGGAGCAAGCGGAAGGGCGCCGCACCAGGAGGTACGACGCCCTTGGCCTGCCGGACCGTCAGCCGGTGGTGTACTCCAGGGCCACGCTGACCACCACCAGCGCGCCGTACACCAGCGCGAGGGTGCTCCGCCCGGTGGCGTGCAGGGCGAGCGCGCCGGTGCCGAGGACCAGCAGCTTGACCACGATCTCCGCACCGACCGGCAGCCGGACGGCCGGCCCGCCCGCGGCCAGGAACAGCGCCCAGACGCCGGCCGCCAGGGCCGGAGCGCCGAGCCCGAACAGCAGCCGCAGGCCGGCATTCGGGCCGGCCTGGAAGCCCCAGTAGCAGAGCGACGCCAGCAGGGCGAGCTCCAGCCCGAAGGCGAGTCCGGCGTTGCCCGCGGCCAGTGGCGTCCACTGCCGCCGCCCGACCGGGCCGGGTCGGTCGATCCTCATCCGCGTTCTCCCCGTCGTCCTGGCCCGCCCGGACCGGGCGGCGATCGTGCGGAGTGTCGCAGTCCGGCCCGGGCGGTGCAACGGACTACCCCAGGGACGCCCGCAGGAAGGCGAGTTCGGCCTCGGCGAGCTGCTCCATCAGGCCGCCCGGGGTCATGTGGGTGGCCCCGGGCAGCGGCAGCACGCTGTGCGGCCGGCCGGCCCTGGTGAGCGCCTGGGAGAGCAGCAGGGTGTGCGAGGGGTGGACGTTGTCGTCGGCCAGCCCGTGGATCAGCAGCAGCGGCCTGGCCAGGCCGGGCGCGTCGGTGATCAGGCAGTCGTCGGCGTAGCCCTCGGGGTTGTCCTGCGGCAGGCCGAGGTAGCGCTCGGTGTACGCGGTGTCGTAGAGCCGGAAGTCGGTGGGCGGGGCGCCCGCGCAGGCGGCGTGGAAGACGTCCGGGCGGCGCAGGACGGCGAGCGCCGCGAAGTAGCCGCCGTAGGACCAGCCGCGCACGCCCACCCGGCCGAGGTCGAGGTCCGGGTGCCGCTCGGCGAGCGCGTGCAGGGCGTCGACCTGGTCGTCCAGCGCCACCTGGGAGAAGCGGCGGAAGATGGTGCGGGTGAACTCGGGGGAGACGAACGGGGTGCCGCCGTTGTCGACGGTGACGACCGCGAAGCCCTGGTCGGCCCACCACTGCTTGAGCTGCCAGCGGCGCGGCTCGTTGGCCACCGCCTGGTAGCCGGGCCCGCCGTAGACGTCCAGCAGGACGGGCAGCCGCCGGCCCGGGACGTGGTCGCGCGGGTAGACCACGGCGCTGGGCAGGGCGCGCCCGGTGACCCGGGCGAGTCGCGGTTCCACCCGGTGGGGCAGCGCGGCGCTGTGGTCGGTGAGCGGCAGCTCGCGGCCGTCGCGGCTGACGACGCGCCGCACGCCCTCCGGGCCGGCCGAGGTGAGCAGCAGGGTGTCGGCGGCGGCGAGGGCCGTGTGGGTGCCGGGGCCGGAGGCGAGCGGTTCGGGGGCGCCGCCGTCCGGGTCGACCAGGTGGACGTACTGGTCGAAGGGGTCGCCCTCGCCGGTCTCGCAGAGCAGCCGGCCGTTCAGCCGGCCGACGACCCGGCGGATCTGCAGGCCGGCGGTGTCCAGCGGCTTGCCGTCCAGCGCGAGGCCGCGGGCCTGCGGGGTGTCGTGGACGGTGAGCAGCCGGCCGTCGGCCAGCCGGGCCGGGGTGCCGGGCAGGTCGTCCACCCAGAACTCGTCGGTGGTGCGGGAGAGTTCGGTGCTCGCGCCGGTGGCCGGGTCGACGCTCAGCAGCAGCACGTTCTGCTGCAGGCGGTCGGCGACGGTGAGCAGCACCTCCTCGGCGGAGGCCCAGGAGGCGGCGCAGACGTACGGGAACTCCTCGGCGTCCCAGCGCAGTCGGACCCGGGTGCCGTCGAGGCCGAGCACCCAGAGCTGGACGTCCGCGTTGGGGCCGCCGGCCTGCGGGTAGGCGAAGTCCTCGGGGGCCTCGCCGGGGTGCGCCGGGTCGGCGAAGTAGCGCCGGGGGACGGCGGATTCGTCCACCCGGGCGGCCAGCAGCGCGCCGCCGTCCGGGCGCCACCAGTGGCCGCGGGAGCGGCCGAGCTCCTCGGCGGCGGCGAATTCGGCGACGCCCCAGCGGGCGCCGTCGACGGGGGAGAACGGTTCGAGGGCCGGGGTGACGTACAGGGCGTCCTCGGCGACGTAGGCGACGCGCTGCCCGGTGGCGTCCGGCCGGGGGTCGAACGCGGGCCCGGCGACGGGGAGTTCGTCGCTGGTGCCGGCGGTGGTGTCGGTGCGGAACAGTCGGCCGTCCAGGGTGAAGACGGCGGTGGCGAGGTCGGCGGTGGCGGCGTACGTGCCGATGCCGGCGGCGACCAGCCGGGTGCGCTCGCGCAGCCGGCGCTCGACGACGGGCAGGTCGTCGCGGCGGCCGGTGCGGCCGGGCAGCAGCGCGGCCGGGTCGGCGACCAGGCGCTCCTCGCCGGTCGCGGTGTCGAGCAGGTGGAGGCGGTCCACCGGATCCTCCGGACCGGTGGAGCGGAGCAGCAGCAGCCGGGTACCGTCCTCGGCGAGGGTGTACGCACGCGGCGCGCCGAAGGCGAACCGGCCGGTACGGGCGCTGAGGGCAAGGAAGGCGTCGGTGTTGGTCACGGCCCGATGGTGGTCGCGAGGTGTGGGCCCCGACCAGTAGTCTGTCATGTGAAATGTCACACATCAGTGCGTGCCGGTGTCGACCGGCCCGCCGAGACGTCGAGCCACCGGCGCGCCGACCACCGGTGCGCCGGCCAGCGGAGGAAACCGTGACCGAGGACCTGCGGACCGCCGAACCCCCGGCCCCCCTGCCCGCCGCCGACCGGCTGTTCAGCGTGTCCCCGCAGACCGCGCACCTGAACCACGGCTCGTTCGGCGCCGTGCCCGTCCCGGTGCAGCGGGCGCAGGAGCGGCTGCGCACCGAGCACGAGCGGGACCCGGACGGCTTCTTCGCCGACCTCCCCGCCCGGATCGCCGCCGCCCGCGCCCTTCTCGCCGCCGAGCTGGACACCGACCCGGACCGGCTCGCGCTGGTCGCCAACGTCACCGAGGCCGTCGCGATCGCCCTGGACAGCATCCCGTTCGCCCCCGGCGACCGGATCCTGGTCACCGACCACGGCTACGGCGCGGTGACCCGGGCCGCGGTCCGCAGGGCCGCCGAGACCGGCGCCGACGTGGTGGTCGTCGAGGTGCCGCTGGACGCCCCGGACGAGCAGGCCGTCCGGGAGGCGGTGCTCGCCGCCGTGGACGGACGCACCACCGTCGCGATCCTGGACCAGCTGACCTCGCCCACCGCCCGCCTGGTGGCCGGCCCGGCCCTGCTCGCCGACCTGCGCGCCCGCGGCGTGACCACCGTGGTGGACGGCGCCCACGCCCCCGGCATGCTGCCCGCCCCGATCGATCCGAACGCCGACTTCTGGTTCGGCAACCTGCACAAGTGGGCCTTCGCCCCGCGCGCCACCGGCGTGCTCGCCGTCCGCCCCGAGTGGACCGCCCGGGTGCGCCCGCTGGCACTGTCCTGGGAACACGACAAGGGCTTCCCGGGCAACGTGGAGTGGCGCGGCACCTGCGACTACACCCCCTGGCTGGCCGCCCCGGCCGGCTTCGAGCTGCTGCGCGACCTCGGCCACGCGGAGGTGGCCGCCCACAACACCGCCCTCGCCGCGTACGGCCGCCGGGTGCTGGCCGAGCGGGCCGGCCTGGCGCCGCTGCCCGCGACCCCCGGGGTCTGGATGAGCACCGTCCGGCTGCCGGACGGGTTCGGCGAGACCGAGCCGCAGGTGAAGGCGCTGATGGCCGAGGTGTGGCACCGGCTCGGCACCCGGATCGCCGTCCGCCCGTGGGCCGGCGGCGGGGTGCTGCGGGTCAGCGCGCAGCTGTACAACCGGCCGGAGGAGTACGAGCGGCTGGCGGACGGGCTGGTGGAACTGCTGAAGGGCTGAGCCCCGGGGCCGGGGCCGGGGCCGGGGCCGGGCCGTCGGCCGGCGCCGGTGGCCCCGGTGGTCCCGGTCGTCCAGGTCACGGAAAAACGGTGCTATCGATGTCACTCCTCCCGGGTAACCTCTCGCTGAGATGCGAGATCACACCAACCACACCCGGACGGCGATGAACACCCCCGATCCAGAGCCCCAGGACGACCAGGAGCTCAGCCCCGCCGAGGCGTACGCGGCCAGCCGTCGCCGGGCGAAGGAGCAGGCCACCGCCCTGTACGGCTTCCAGCAGCTGTACGACTTCCCGCTGGACGACTTCCAGCTGGAGGCCTGCGAGACGCTGGAGGCCGGATCCGGCGTCCTGGTCGCCGCCCCCACCGGCTCCGGGAAGACCATCGTCGGCGAGTTCGCCGTGCACCTGGCCCTGGCCGCGGGCCGCAAGTGCTTCTACACCACGCCGATCAAGGCGCTCTCCAACCAGAAGTACGGGGACCTGGTCAAGCGCTACGGCGCCGCCAAGGTCGGCCTGCTCACCGGCGACAACACCGTCAACGGCGACGCACCCGTGGTGGTGATGACCACCGAGGTGCTGCGCAACATGCTCTACGCGGGCTCCAGCACCCTCGACGGCCTCGGCTACGTCGTGATGGACGAGGTGCACTACCTCGCCGACCGCCTCCGCGGCGCCGTCTGGGAGGAGGTCATCATCCACCTCCCCGAGTCGGTCACCCTCGTCTCGCTCTCCGCGACCGTCTCCAACGCCGAGGAGTTCGGCGACTGGCTGGACACCGTGCGCGGCGGCACCAAGGTGATCGTCTCCGAGACCCGCCCCGTGCCGCTGTGGCAGCACGTGATGGCCGGCAACCGGATGTACGACCTGTTCGCCGACCCCGACCGCGACGGCCGCCCCAAGCACAACCTGAAGAACCCCGGCAAGGCCGTCAACCCCGAGCTGGTCCGGCTCGCCCGCTCCGAGCTCGACCGCAACCCGCGCGACCGCTTCGGCCGCGGCCGGGGCCGCTCGATGCCCAACGGCCGGCCCGGCCGGGTCTGGACGCCGAGCCGCGTGGACGTCATCGACCGGCTCGACGCCGAGGGCCTGCTGCCCGCGATCACCTTCATCTTCAGCCGGGCCGGCTGCGAGGCCGCCGTCCAGCAGTGCCTCAGCTCCGGCCTGCGGCTCAACAAGGACGCGGACCGCGCCCGGGTCCGGGCGATCGTCGAGGAGCGCTGCGCCGACATCCCCGACGAGGACCTGCACGTCCTCGGCTACTTCGAGTGGCTGGACGGGCTGGAGCGCGGCATCGCCGCCCACCACGCCGGGATGCTGCCCCGGTTCAAGGAGGTCGTCGAGGAGCTCTTCGTGAAGGGCCTGGTCAAGGCCGTCTTCGCGACCGAGACCCTGGCGCTCGGCATCAACATGCCCGCCCGCTCGGTGGTCATGGAGAAGCTCGTCAAGTGGAACGGCGAGACCCACGCCGACATCACCCCCGGCGAGTACACCCAGCTCACCGGCCGGGCCGGGCGGCGCGGCATCGACATCGAGGGCCACGCCGTGGTCCTCTGGCAGCGCGGCCTCGACCCCGAGGCGCTGGCCGGCCTGGCCGGCACCCGCACCTACCCGCTGAAGTCCTCGTTCCGGCCCTCCTACAACATGGCCGTCAACCTGGTCTCCCAGTTCGGCCGGCACCGCTCGCGCGAGCTGCTGGAAACCTCCTTCGCCCAGTTCCAGGCGGACCGCTCGGTGGTCGGCATCGCCCGTCAGGTGCAGCGCAACGAGGAGGGGCTGGAGGGCTACCGCGAGTCGATGACCTGCCACCTCGGCGACTTCGACGCGTACATGGAGCTGCGCCGCAAGCTCAAGGACCGCGAGAACGAGATGGCCCGCGAGGGCAGCAGCCAGCGCCGCGCGGCCGCCGTCGAGTCCATCGAGCAGCTCAAGCCGGGCGACGTCATCCACGTGCCCACCGGCAAGTTCGCCGGCCTCGCCCTGGTCCTCGACCCGGGCCTGCCGCCGGTCAACCGCTCCGGCCGGGGAGGCCCGCGCCACCCCGACTACCAGGACGGCCCCCGCCCGGTGGTGCTCACCGCCGAGCGGCAGGTCAAGCGGCTCGCCATGATCGACTTCCCGCACCCGGTCGTCGCGGTCGAGCGGCTGCGCATCCCCAAGTCCTTCAACCCGCGCAGCCCGCAGTCCCGGCGCGACCTCGCCTCGGCCCTGCGCACCAAGGCCGGTCACCTGGAGCCCGAGCGGTTCCGGCGCGGCCGCGCGGCCGCCGCCGACGACCCGGAGATCACCCGGCTGCGCACCGAACTGCGCCAGCACCCCTGCCACGGCTGCTCCGACCGCGAGGACCACGCCCGCTGGGCCGAGCGCTACCACCGGCTGCACCGCGACACCGAGCTGCTGGAACGCCGGATGCGCTCGCGCACCCACACCATCGCCCGCACCTTCGACCGGGTCTGCGGACTGCTCACCGACCTCGGCTACCTCAGCGGTGACACCGTCACCGACGACGGCAAGCGGCTCGGCCGGCTGTACGGCGAGCTCGACCTGCTCGCCTCCGAATGCATCCGCGAGGGCGTCTGGAGCGGCCTGGCCGCCGCCGAACTCGCCGCCTGCGCCTCGGTGCTGGTGTACGAGGCCCGCCAGTCCGACGACGCCGGCGCCCCCCGGGTGCCGGAGGGCGCGGCCAAGGAGGCGCTCGGCAAGATGGTCCGGATCTGGGGCCACCTGGACGCCCTGGAGGAGCAGCACCGGATCAACACCGCGGAGGGCGTCGGCCAGCGCGAGCCCGACCTCGGCTTCGCCTGGGTCGCTTACCGCTGGGCGCTCGGCCACAACCTCGACCAGGTCCTGCGCGACGCCGACATGCCGGCCGGCGACTTCGTCCGCTGGACCAAGCAGCTGATCGACGTCCTCGGCCAGATCCAGGACGCCGCCGGCGAGGACGTCGAACTCCGCCGGACCGCCCGCAAGGCCGTCGACGGCCTCCGCCGCGGCATCATCGCCTACTCCTCCGTGGGCTAGGTCGTTTCTTTTGGATCAGCGGGCGGACCAGATGAAGATGCCGGCGATGTGGAGTTCGGCTTGGAAGACGGTGGCGGTCTTCTCGTAGCGGGTGGCCAGGCCACGCCAGTTCTTCAGGCGGTTGATGCACCGCTCGACGGTGTTGCGCTGCTTGTAGGCCTCGCGGTCGAAGGCCGGCGGGCGACCGCCGCGACGGCCCCTGCGCTTGCGGTTGGCGATCTGGTCGGCGGGCTGCGGGATCACCGCCCGGATCCCGCGCCTGCGCAGGTGCTCGCGGATGGCCGTGACGAGTAGGCCCGGTCGGCCAGGACCACGAGGGGCCGGGTGCGTGGCCGACCGATCGGCCTGGGCACGCGAAGGGCGGCCATGACGTGCTCGAACGCGGGTGCGTCGCCGGCCTGGCCGGGTGTGAGGTGGAAGCACAGCGGGCGGCATCGGCCGTCCGCGGCAAGGTGGATCTTGGTGGTCAGCCCGCCGCGGGAGCGTCCGATCGCATGGTGATCGGGTTCGTCGGCCGGGGCCCCCTTTGGCGGGCCCCGGCCGCGTTCTGGTGCGCTCGCACGATCGTGGAGTCGACCGAGACGACCCAGTCCAGGTCGCCCTCGGCGTCGGCCTGGGCGAGCAGGGCGGTGAAGACCCGCTCCCAGGTGCCGTCGATCGCCCAGTTCCTCAGCCGCGTGTAGACGCCCTTCCACGAGCCGTACTCGGCGGGCAGGTGCACCCACTGCGAGCCGGTCCGGAACTTCCACGCGATCGCGTCGATCACCTGCCGGTGGTCGCGCCAACGCCCGCCCCGTCTCGGCGTCCGGTCCGGCAACAACGGCTCTATCCGCGCCCACTGCGCGTCAGTCAACGGCACGACCAGACCAACGATCCGATGATCGGAAAGAAACGCCCTAGCCGGACACCCGAAGGGGCCCGCCCGCTCACCCGAGCGCGCGGGCCCATTCGCTTTCCCGCTCCCACCCCATCCGGCTTCGCCTCGCCGCCGGGGCTTCCACGGCGTTGCGCAGGAAGTCGGCCCGGCCGACTT